>JAWLGG010000109.1:0-8024 GCA_041685155.1 Chromatocurvus sp. | reverse complement strand
ATCCAGCGGCGCCTCGCCCAGGCCCGCGCGTTCGTCGTTGATGATGCGCACCGCCCAGTCGATGATGGTCAGCGTGCGCAGGCCGAGGAAGTCGAACTTGACCAGGCCGGCGTCCTCGACATCGCCCTTGTCGTACTGGGTCACCAGGCCGCCGCCGCTCTCGTCGCAGAACAGCGGGGAGAAGTCAGTGATCCGCGCCGGGGCGATGACCACCCCGCCGGCGTGCTTGCCGACGTTGCGCGTCAGACCCTCAAGCTGCTCGGCCATATCCCAGATTTCCTGGGCCTGGGCGTCCTCGGCCAGGAACTCCCGCAGCGCCTCCTCCTGCTCCAGCGCCTTGCCCAGGGTCATGCCCACCTCGAAGGGGATCATCTTGGACAGCTTGTCGGCCAGGCCATAGGGCTTGCCCTGCACCCGCGCCACGTCGCGAACCACCGCCTTGGCGGCCATGGTGCCAAAGGTGATGATCTGAGACACCGCCTCGCGGCCGTACTTGTCGGCCACGTAGTCGATCACCCGATCGCGGCGCTCCATGCAGAAATCGACGTCGAAGTCGGGCATCGATACCCGCTCGGGATTGAGGAAGCGCTCGAACAGGAGGTCGTACTGCAGGGGATCGAGGTCCGTGATCTCAAGAGCGAAGGCCACCAGCGAACCGGCGCCGGAGCCGCGCCCCGGGCCGACGGGGATGCCGTTCTGCTTGGCCCAGCGGATGAAGTCCATGACGATAAGGAAGTAACCCGGAAAGCCCATCTGGATGATGGTGTCGAGCTCGAAATCCAGCCGCTGGCGGTAGGTGGCGACGGCCTCCGGGTCCTCCCTGAGCGCCAGGCGCGCAAGGCGCTCATCGAGACCCTCGTGGGAAAGGCGCCGGAAATAGGCCTCCATGGAGAGCCCCTCGGGCACCGGGTAATCCGGCAGGCAGGGCTGCCCCAGGGTCAGGGCGAAGTTGCAGCGCATGGCGATGCAGACGGTGTTCTCGATCGCCTCCGGGAGATCCGAGAACAGCTCGGTCATCTCTTCCGGTGACCTGAGGTACTGCTGCTCCGAATGCCGGCGGGCCCGTCGGGGATCGTCCAGGGTACGGCTCTCGCCGATGCAGACCCGCGCCTCGTGAGCCTCGAACTCGTCGCGCAGGAGAAAGCGCACGTCGTTGCTGGCAACCACAGGGCAGTCATGTGCGGCGGCCAGTGCGACGGCGGCGTGCAGGTGGTCTTCGTCACCCTCGCGCCCGGTCCGGTGCAGCTCGAGATAGTAGCGACCGGGGAAGCTGGCCATCCAGTAGGCCAGGCGCTCGGCGGCCTGTTCCTCCCGGCCCACCAGGAGCGCGCGACCGACATCGCCACGGGCGCCGCCAGACAGCGCAATGAGGCCTTCGCTGTGATCGCGCACCCAGTCACGCGTGACCCGCGGCATACCGAGATACTGCCCTTCCGTGTACGCCAGGGAGATGAGCTGCGTCAGGTTGCGGTACCCGGCTTCATTGGCTACCAGCAGCACAAGGGGAAAAACATCCTCTGCCTCGGGGCTGTCCACCACGCCCAGCTCGGCGCCGAATATCGGCTTGATGCCCGCCGTATAGGCGGCCTTGCTGAACTTCACCAGGCCATAGAAATTGCACAGGTCGGTAACGGCGACCGCGCCCATGCCGAGTTCCGCGGTGCGCTGGACCAGGGGCTTGATACGCACCAGCCCGTCGACCAGTGAGTACTCGGTATGCAGCCTGAGGTGAACAAATCGGGTCATGGCGGGAGTCTACTCCTCGCGGGGCAAGGCTGTCTCGCCGCCGGCGAGGGCGCGCCGAACCGGAGCAAAGCTGCGGCGGTGCATCTCCGTCGGCCCCAGCCGGGCCAGGGCCTCCAGGTGTGTCGCCGTAGGGTAACCCTTGTGCTGCGCGAAACCGTAGCCGGGGAAGCGCTGCTCGAAATCGACCAGTTCGGCGTCGCGCTGCACCTTGGCCAGAATCGACGCGGCCGCTATGGCGGCACAGCGACTGTCGCCCCTGACCACGGCCTCGGCCCGGTAGGACCAGGTCGGAAGCCGGTTGCCATCCACCAGCACATAATCGGGCTGCACCGGCAGCGCGGCCACGGCCCGGTGCATCGCCTGCAGGCTCGCCTGCAATATATTCATCGCGTCGATCTCCGCAACGCTGGCGCGCCCGATGGCAAAGGCGAGCGCGTGTTTACGGATCAGACCGGCAAGCTCTTCACGACGCCTGCCGCTCAATGCCTTGGAGTCGGCAAGACCCGGGATGGGGTGCGCGGGGTCGAGAATAACGGCGGCGGCGACAACGTCACCCGCGAGCGGGCCGCGGCCCACCTCATCGACACCGGCGAGATAACGCGCTGCCGCAGCCTCACCGCGGCGCATCGTGAAGGGCAGATTATCCACGCGGCGGCAGCGCCTCCTGTACCGCCCCGGCAAATGCCGCGGCAAAGTCCACCGCCAGCGAGGCACGAATCGCCGCAAACGCCTCGCGCTGGGCTTCAGCCGTCGGCGACCCGAACAGCGGCAGCAGGCTCTGCGCCAGCGACTCCGCGGTCATCGCCTCCTGAATGCACTCCGGCACCACCGGCCTGCCGCCGAGAATGTTCGGCAGCGCCGCGAAGGGCGTGTGCACCAGCCGCGATACGAGGGCCCAGGACAGGGCCTGCATGCGGTAGCCCACTACCATGGGCACATCCAGCAGCGCAGCCTCCAGCGTGGCCGTACCGGAGGCGACCAGCACGGCATCGGCGGCCGACATGGCATCCCTGGAACGTCCATGTAGAAGCGTTACCGGCAGATCGCGTGCATCGGGCAGCAGCGCCCTGATCTGCCGCAGGCGCTCTTCATCCGCGGCCGGGACAACGACATGCAGCCCTGGGAGCTGCTCCCGAAGCAATACCGCGGCGCGCAGGAACTCGGCGCCAAGCTGAGCCACCTCGGAAGCCCGGCTGCCGGGCAGTAGTCCGAGCACCGGCGCCGACGCCGGCAGCTGCAGCTCCTGTCGCAGCGCGAGGCGGCCCGCGGTGTCGACAGGTGACAGGGACTGCGCCAGCGGGTGCCCGACACAGCGCGCCGCCATACCGGCGTCGCGATAAATCGGCACCTCGAAAGGAAACAGGCACAGCATAAGGTCGACCGCCCTGACGATGCGACGCAGGCGCCCCGGGCGCCAGGCCCAGATCGAGGGGCTGACCAGGTGTGCCGTGGCGACGCCCTCGCGCCGCAGCCGTCGCGCCAGGCCCAGGTTGAAATCCGGCGCGTCGATGCCAATGAAGATATCCGGTGGATTACCGGTGAAGTGGTTGAACAGGCCGCGGCGGATCCGCAACAGTTCCGGGAGGCGTAGCAGCGGGTCGACAAACCCCATGACCGACAGTCGTTCCATGGGATACAGGGGCTGCATGCCCTCTGCCTGCATCAGCGGGCCTCCGATTCCGGAAACGTCCACATCGCCGATGGCCTCGCGCAGCGCCGCAATACCCCGTGCGCCAAGAATATCCCCCGACGCCTCCCCCGCCACCATACCCACGCGAAGCGGGCCACGTGCCATCAGCGGACGATACCGCGTTCCGACGCGCGCAGGGAGTCGATCAGGACCCTGACTTCCGGGCTCCCCGCAAAAACCCCCTCGAGACGCTGTATAGCGATATCCAGCGTCAGCCCCTGGCGGTAGAGGATCTTGAAGGCGCGTCGCAGCGCATTGATGGCGTCGCTGGAAAAACCGCGTCGCCGCAGCCCCTCCGAATTGATGGTCTTGGCCTCCGCCGGTGAACCGCTGACCGTGATGTAGGCCGGCACATCCTTGCCGATGGCGGTCTGCATGCCGCTGAAGCTGTGCGCGCCGATCTTGCAGAACTGGTGGACCAGCGTGTGCCCGCTGAGGACGGCCCAGTCACCCACGTGCACATGGCCGGCGAGGGCGGCATTGTTGACCAGTACGGTGTGGCTGCCGATCACGCTGTCGTGACCGATATGCACGTAGGCCATGAACAGGTTGTCGTCACCGATACGGGTCTCACCCTGGTCCTGCACCGTGCCGCGGTGAATCGTCACTCCCTCGCGAACCGTGTTGCGATCGCCCATGATCAGCCAGGTGGGCTCATTGCGGTACTTGAGATCCGGCGTTGCCTCACCCACCGAGGCAAACTGGTAAATATGGTTTTCGCGCCCGATGCGCGTGGGCCCGCGCACCACGACATGCGGTTCGATAACCGTGCCGGCACCGATCTCGACGCCGGGGCCGATCATGCTCCAGGGCCCCACACTGACATCCTCCGCCAGTGACGCACCGGGATCGATGATGGCCGAGGGGTGAATCATCCCTTGCGATCGGCACACAGGATGGTTGCGGAGGCACAGAGAACGCCGTCGACTTCCGCCCGGACCGCGAACTTCCAGATGCCGCGCCGGTCGCCGAGTATGCGCGCGTGCAGGATGACCTGGTCTCCGGGAACACAGGGCCGTTTGAAGCGCAGGTCATCGGCGCCGACGAAATAGTAGATCGAGCCGTCCGCGGGGGTCTTGCCCTGCGACTTGAAGCCGAGAATGCCCGCGGCCTGCGCCATCGCCTCCAGCATAAGCACGCCGGGAAAAACCGGCTTGTCCGGGAAGTGCCCCTGGAAAAACCCCTCGTTCACGCTCAGGTTCTTGACTGCGACAATGGACTCGCCGGGCACCAGCTCCAGCACGCGATCGACCAGCAGGAAAGGGTAACGGTGGGGCAGATGCTCGCGTATTCCGGCGATATCCATCATGTTATTCACTCCTTGTCGGTGGTTGCCGAAACAGTTTTTTCCAGGACCGCCAGCCGCCGCTCGATGGCGTCGAGACCGGCAAAGCGGACGGCATTGCGTGCCCATTCCCGGGTGGGCGCGAGCGTGGTACCGGATGAGTAGCTGCCCGGCGTCAGTATGTCGCGGGTTACACGCGCCTGCCCGGTCAGGTGTACGTTATCGCAGATTTCCAGATGCCCGGAAACACCCACGGCGCCGGCAAGGGTGCAATTCTCCCCAATGGTGGTGCTGCCCGCTATGCCCACGCAACCGGCGATCGCGGTATTTTTCCCCACCCGGCAGTTGTGCGCAATCTGCACCTGATTATCGATGATGACGCCGTCGTCGATGACCGTATCCTCAAGGGAACCGCGGTCGATCGTCGAGCAGGCGCCCACCTCGACCCGATCACCCAGCCACACACCACCCAGCTGGGCAATCTTTTCCCAGCCGCCAGGTCCCCGCGCATAGCCAAACCCATCCGCGCCAATGACAGCGCCGGCGTGAATGTGGCAGTCCTCACCGATGCGCACGCCGTGGTAAAGCACGACATTGGCATGAAGATGGGTGCGAGCGCCGATGCGGCTGTTGGCGCCGATAAGCACACCGGCATGAATGACTGCGTCATCCCCGACAGAGACGCCCGCCTCAACGACGACACGGGGACCGATGGAGACACGTTCGCCCAGAGTGGCATCGGCAGATATCTCCGCCGTGCCGTGCACGCCGCTAGCGGGCAACGCCCTGATCTCAAACATCTGCGACGCCCTGGCATAGCCGAGGTAGGGATCCGCCGTTACCAGACAGGCGACCGGGCAGTCTGCCTGCCATTCGGGCTTGAGGATTACCGCAGCCGCCGTTGTCGTTTTCAGCGCCGGCAAGCGCTGCCGGGAGGTCATGAAGGCGAGATCCCGCGACGTCGCCGAGGTCAGTGGCGCCAGCCCCGCGACCGGCGTGGCGGGATTGCCCGCCAGCTCAAGACCCAGGCCCGCCGCCACCTCGCCCAGCGTGAGCACGGATGTCAGTCAGCCGTGGCCTGATTCAGCTTGTCCGTCACCTTGGCTGTGATGCTGTAGCCCGGATCGGCGTGAATGACCGCCTGGCGCTGCAGCAGCAGACCGATACCCTCGGACTGGATCAGGTCGCGAAGGATCTCCTGCACCTCCGCGGACATCTGCTGCAGAATGGCCTGCCCCGCCTGTTGCTCGGCCTGCTGCAGCTTGCCGGTCACATGCTCGAGGTCGGCCTGCTTGCTGGCCAGGCGCTTGCGCGCCGCCATCTGCTGCTCCTGGCTCATGACCGCCGCATCGTTCTGGAACTCCTTGACCAGCGATTCGAGCTCATCCTGTATGCGGTCGAACTCCTCTTTATCCTCGCTGTAATCGGTCTGGCTGCGGACGCTCTCCAGAGCTTTCTGCGCTGAATCCGACTGCAGGATGGCCTCCTGCAGATCGACCACTGCGATCTTGCCCTGGGCCCAACCCAGTGACGGTAGCGCCAGCGCTGTGATGAATAGTACGAACTTGAAGGATGTAGGCACGATTTTCTCCTGTTGGCTTGATGGAAAGTCAGAATCCGCGACCGAGGGTAAACTGAAATACCTCTTCGCGATCGAAATCAGACGCGTTAAGCGGCTTGGCCAGGGCAAAGGTCATGGGGCCGAAGCCGGATATCCAGGTCACTCCGATCCCCGCCGAATAGCGCAGTTCGCCCACGTCGAGATCGAAGCAGTTGATCTGGTTGCCGCGACAGGTCGTGTCAAACACGTTGCCTGCATCAAAGAAAAAGGCGGTACGCAGTCGGCTCCGGTCCTTGATGAAGGGCAGCGGGAACAGCAGTTCGGCGGATGCCTCTATACTGGCATTGCCACCGAATGGCGGTGGGCGGCGCCGGTTCTGTATCGTCTCGAAATCCAGCTTGCCCGAGTCCGGGTTGAGCACATAGCCAAACTGGCGGCCATCCGGACCACCCACTTCAATGGGGTTGCCGGCCTCGTCCACGGCCGTGACCGGCTGTGTCACATCATAGATTGCCGGGGGCGTACTGCGCGGGCCAAGGGTATTCACTTCGTAGCCCCGCACAGAGCCAAAGCCACCGCCGAAAAAGTGTTCGTAGAACGGCAGTTCCGTCGTGTCGCCGTAGCCATCACCGTAGCCGAGCTCGGTGCGGAAATGCAGCACCCACTCATTGGTGATGGGGAAGTAGATTTCACCGCGGTAGTTCGCCTTGTAGAACTCCAGGTCCGACCCGGGCATGGCGACCTCCAGCGTCACCGACTGTGCAGCACCACGCGTTGCCAGCTGGCCGCGGTTCAGCGTCGACTGGGACCAGGACGATGTCACGGTCCAGTTGAGGAACTCGTTGCCGTTCTCATCGAGGAAGCCGGGCTCATCCGGAATCGTCAGGGCACTCTCGGGCAGGTCGAGAATCGGCCGGATCACCTCAGGCCCGGCATAGGTGCCGTCGTCCTGCAGGGTGCTCTCATAGAACGAGTCGACCCCCTCGATCAGTCGCGGACTGGCACGTATCTCCTGCACCGCAAAACGACCGGCGGTGATCTTGGTATTCGACAGCCCGAACTGGAAGCCCAGCCGCTGGGTCTCGGAGATCGGGTAGCCGAAATTCAGAGAGCCGCCGAAGGTATCCGTGGTATAGCTCGCCACGTTGACCTCGGCCAGGTCGGTGGAGCGGAAGAACAAGTTGAAGCCTCGGCTGACGCCGTCTTCCGTGAAGTAGGGGTTGGTATAGCTGAAATTGTAGACGTCCTGGAAGCGCGACGAATTGAGCCCGATACCGACCTGCTTGCCGGAGCCCAGGAAATTGTTCTGCTGCAGGTTCACCCCGAGAATGAGGCCCGCCGCCTGCGCGAAACCCAGGCTCGCGCCAATGCTGCCGGAGGACTGCTCCTGTACCTCGAACTCGACATCAATAAGATCGTCGTGTCCCGGCACTTCGTTGGTCTCCACCGTGGCCTCGCTGAAGTAGCCCAGGCGCTGCAGCCGCACCCGTGACTGTTCGATGGCGGAAGCAGAGGCAGGGGCACTCTCCATCTGCCGCATCTCGCGCCGCATCACTGCATCCTCGGTACGCTGGTTGCCCTTGAAGCTGATGCGCCGGACATAGGTACGCTTGCCGGGGTCTATGAAGAACTTCAGGTCGACGCTGTCGTCCTCCTCGTTGACCTCGGGGATACCCGTAACCTTGGCGAAGTTGTAGCCCTCGTTGCCGAGGCGCCGGGTAATGTACTCCTCGGATGAGGTC
>JAWLGG010000108.1:0-8078 GCA_041685155.1 Chromatocurvus sp. | reverse complement strand
GTTGTCGCAGGCGCGCCTGCTCCAGCTCGATGCCCTCGCGCTTGCTCTCGAAAGCGCGCCAGCGCGTGTCGTCCACCAGGCCCATGCGCCGTCCCCGGGCGGTAAGGCGCAGGTCCGCATTGTCCTCGCGCAGGAGGAGGCGATACTCCGCGCGTGAGGTGAACATGCGATAGGGTTCCAGCGTACCCATGCTGATGAGATCGTCCACCAGAACGCCAATGTAGGCCTCGTCGCGGCGCGGGCACCAGGCGTCTTCGCCGCGCACGGCCAGAGCGGCATTGATGCCTGCCAGCAGGCCCTGCGCCGCAGCTTCCTCGTAGCCGGTGGTACCGTTGATCTGTCCCGCGAAGTACAGCCCCTGTACCGCCCGGGTCTCCAGCGAATGGCGCAGATCCCGGGGATCAAAAAAATCATACTCTATCGCGTAACCGGGACGGGTAATCACGGCGTTCTCAAGACCCGAAATTGAGCGCACCAGCGCTATCTGGACATCGAAGGGCAGGCTGGTGGAAATACCGTTCGGGTAGAGCTCGTTGGTACTGAGGCCCTCCGGCTCCATGAACACCTGGTGCGAGGTCTTTTCCGCAAAGCGGTGAATCTTGTCCTCGATGCTCGGGCAATAGCGCGGGCCGACGCCCTCGATCACGCCTGAATACATGGGCGAGCGGTCGAGGCTGTCGCGAACGATATTGTGGGTTTCCTCGTTGGTATGGGCAATCCAGCAGCAGCGCTGTTCCGGGTGCATGCCGGTATCGCCAAGGAAGGACATGACCGGCTCGGGCCGGTCACCCCACTGCTCCTGCAGCTGGCTGAAATCCACAGAACGGGCGTCGATACGCGGCGGTGTCCCGGTCTTCAGGCGCGCTACCCGGAAAGGCAGCGCCCGCAGTCGCTGTGCCAGAGCGTTCGCGGGTGCATCCCCGGCCCGCCCGCCGGCAGAGGTTTCCAGACCGATATGCAGTTTCCCCCCAAGGAAGGTCCCGGTGGTCAGAATCACGCGCGAGGCATGGAAATCGACGCCCATCTGCGTCCGCGCGCCGACCACGCGATCATCGCTGATGATCAGGTCGTCCACCGCCTGCTGGAAGATCTGCAGATTCGGCTCGCTCTCGAGCATCTGGCGGATCGCATTGCGGTAAAGCACACGATCGGCCTGGGCACGTGTCGCCCGTACTGCGGGTCCCTTGCGCGCATTGAGCACGCGGAACTGTATTCCTGCACGGTCGGTCGCGAGCCCCATGGCGCCACCGAGGGCATCGATTTCGCGAACCAGATGGCTTTTGCCGATTCCCCCGATGGCCGGGTTGCAGGACATCTGCCCCAGGGTGTCAATGCTGTGGGTGAGCAGAAGGGTCCGGCAGCCCATGCGAGCTGCAGCGAGGGACGCCTCGGTACCGGCGTGGCCGCCGCCGATCACGATGACGTCGTATGTGTCGCGAAACTGCATTCGCTCAGCCCTGTTTTCAAGCACCCCGAGGTGCCGGGCGGCGAAGTATACGCCCGCTGGGGTCTGCCGGCAAAGGCGGACTGGATGTTTTCTGACCAGCTGGATTTACTGATAAAGGGTTTATATAGATATAGGTAATGTATAGAGATAGTGATTTGATACTGTTACTGATGGGCGTGGTTATCCGTGTTGAAAAGTGGATTTAGTCCTTTTTAATCATAGACTTGTCCCAATGATATCCCTGTAGAGCAGGCGGCCTGATCAACGGTATTCACGGTGCACGGCCGGTTGACGGTTTTTTAACGGTTGTCAGGTCATTGAGAATTCGCCGGTGTTATCCACAGAGTGTCACCGGATACTCAGGTTCCATACCGGGCTTTTCCTGCTGGAATAAAGTGTTTCGTTTTTCAGTCCAGTGTGCAGATGCTGTTTGTGCTTCATCGGTCGAGGCAAGCGAGATGGTCTTTAAGCCATGCCTGCCGCACGTGCTCCTGCTCCAGTCGAAGATTGCTGCCGAGGCTGTTGTCACACAGTATCCGGTATAGCATCTGCTCGTCTTCGCTCAGGTTGTCCAGCCCGGTCACAATGCGCCTCGCGGCTTCTTCCGTTCCCCACAGTGAACGATGGGTCTCTAGTGTCGCCTGATCCATCAGCAGAGAGCGCGCGGCAGGCAGGTGGCTGCGCAGGCGATGCAGAATCGCAAAGCCGTGGGTATCGATATCACCCCAGTACCAGAGCGGGCGGTCGCGCAGCCACGGGATTTCCGCAAGCGTCTGCACACCGTAGCCCAGGCCAAAAATGACCAGAGCGCCGGGAAAATCGGGAAAGCTCAGGCCATTGATCTCGTTCTCCGTCACGAAAACCCGGTCCACCGGGGGAGCCAGCCTGGCGAAGTCCTCCACCGGCATCTCCAGGTCGCGAACACCGGCGATGGCCAGCGCGCTGTCCAGAAAGCGGAAACGCACGCGGGTGGGTTTGTCGCGCAGTCCATAGCGCCGGTTGAAACCGCGGGCGCCGCGCGCAGTTCCATCAATGGTGTGGCCGGGCAACACCGCATCGAGCAGTTCCGAGATCAATCCGCGGTGGGTCTCTATGAACTTGCTGTGTACACCGGGGATATCCAGTTCGCGCAGGTAGCATCCGGGCAGCGGGCGGGCCGCGAAGGCCTCCAGCACGGCGAGCACCCGTGGCCAGTCGTCGCGATACTCCAGCAACTGAAGCGGGCGCTTCAGTATCCACGGTTCCAGGCTCGGGAAGTGCGAAAGGGTTTCATCGGCGAGCGCCGCGAAATGCGCCGCCTGCCGTTCCTTGCGGATCAGGGCCAGGGCATCCGCCTGGCCATCCACACTCGCCCCATGGGGCAACTCATTGGCGCCGTGCACCCGGTGCTGTCGGCGCTGCCAGTGCAGGGTATAGCCATGGCCCCGGTGCTCCTTGCTGCCCTCGCGCAGCTTGCTCACCCAGTCCGCCACGGCGGCGAAGTCGTCGGTGAGGTCGCTTGCGCTCGGGCGTTTCAGGCGCAGTGCCAGCGGATAGAGTGTGTTTTCGGCGAGCTGCGCGCGCAGCAGGTCACCGCGCTGCCAGAATCTGTCTACCTGGGTGCGCAGGTCTTCGGGCATGGTCCAGCGGCTCATTGCAGGCGGACGCGTTCCCGGGCCTGTTTTTCTGCCCGGTACTCCTCGATCGTCAGGTTGCGCAACAGGGATTGCCGCCCGTCCCGGTTATGAACAAAACCCACGCTGGCCACGTAGGGCTCGATGATATGAATCTTCTGCAGCGGTGTGACGATCAGCAACTGCAGGTTGAGACGCTTGAACAGTTCCAGCCCGTAGCGGGCGGATTCGTCCGATCCGCGACCGAAGGCCTCATCGATCACCACAAAGCGGAAGGTGCGGGATGTCTGCTCACCGAACTCCAGGCCAAACTGGTAGGCCAGGCTGGCCGCGAGCACGGTATAGGCCAGCTTCTCCTTCTGGCCGCCGGATTTGCCGCCGGAGTCCGAGTAATGCTCGTGCTCCCGGTCATCCTCGCGGAAGCGCTCCGAGGCAGAGAAAACGTACCAGTTGCGTACATCCGTGACCTTGCGCGTCCAGCGCTTGTCCAGTTCTCCCGTGCCCTCGCGCCCGCGAAACCGCTCGATGATGCGCTTGACCTGCAGAAACTTCTGCTCCGTGTACTGCTCGTCCTCGTTGCCACTGAGCGAGTCTTCGGTACAGGCGCGCAGTTCCTGCTGAAACTCCACGATCTCGCGGTCATTCGCCGACTCGGCCAGCAGGGCGATATAGCGGCCGGGGTTGTAGTCGATTCCCTGTAGCGAGCGATTGATGGTGGCGATGCGCTCGCGAATGGCCTGGCGTTCCCGGTGCAGCTGTCCCTGGAAAGCCGCGACCTCGCGAATGGTATTCTCGTTGAGCAGCGCCTTGAAGCGGGCTTCGAAGCGCGGCAGGTCATCCGCCAGCAGGCTCTCCAGCATGGTCCGGTAGGCGTCACCGGACTCCAGGCTGACATCCACCTCGCGGCTTTCCAGGGGCCATTTTTGCTGGTGCTGCTGCATGGCGCGCACGATGCGCTCGCGCAGCGTACTGATCTGCCGGTCCTGCTGGTCAATCTGCTTCTGCAGCCATTCGCGGATGTCACTCTGCCGGTTCTCGCAGGATTCCACGGTCAGTGTGTGTTTCCCGAGCGCCTGCTCCCGGTAGTCGGCCAGGGTATCGAACCAGGTGAAAGCGTCCTGCGGCGTCGCATCGAGGAGGATCTGGCAATCCTGTCGGTCCTGCGAGGCAGCGTCTGTTCTGGCCTGGATGGCCCCCTGTTCCCTGCCCAGGGCAGAGAGGCCGTCTTCCGTCGCATTCAGGTCCGCATCCAGCGTCTGCAGCTGCTGTTCCAGTTCGCGCAGCAGGTCCGACGTCGCTTCCAGCTCCTCCCGCTCCCGCTCGAGACGCTCTATCGCCCGTGCCGCCGGTCGCCAGTCGAGCTCGCTGTAGTCCTGGAACATGGCCAGCTGCCCAAGCTTGAGGAGCTGTTCATCCAGCACCCGGCGACGCCCGGTATATTCCTCGATGCCCGCCGCCAGCGTCTTGCCACGCTGTGCCAGGCCGTCTGCATCTGCCTGAAGCGCGTCGAGCTTCGCCCGGTTGTTCCAGCCCAGCACATAGCGGGCGCGATCGTCGATACGGTGGCGGTCGTCCTTTTCATGGCGACCGCCACCTCCCTTTATCTGGCCGGCGCGGGTAATGGCCCGGCGCTCGCGGCGAAACTGCGTCATGTCGTCGCAGCAGACGTAATCGAAGCGACGCGCCAGTTCCGCCTCCAGCCAGGGGTAGAAAGCGCTGTCCGGCTGGATCTGCAGCTTGTGAAAGAGGGAGTCCGGCTGCACGGTCGGTTGCTCCGCGCCGGGTTGCCGTACCCGGAAATAGACCAGCCGTCCCTGCAGGTGGGTGCGTTCCACCCAGTCCGTGACGCGGGCGTAGTGCTCATCGGGCACCAGGAGGGAAAGGCCGAAACTGTGCAGCAGGCGCTCAATGGCGCCTTCCCACTCTGCCGCATCTCCAGCGACCTGAAGCAGTTCCCCGGCGAAGGGCAGCGCGGTCGCGTCGAGAGACAGCGCGTCGCACAGGGCCTGGCGGATGGCGAGCATGCGCGACGGTATATTTGATTGTCGCCTGCGCAGGGACTCGATTTCCCGCTCCAGTTCCTCGTGCTGCCGGCGGATATTGTGCAGTTCGGCACCTGCTTCGTTGATCCGGTTCTGGCAGTCGGCCTGCTCGCCCTGCCAGGCGTCGCGATGGTGTTCCAGCTGACGCTGGTTGTCGAGAAACGCGTCCAGATCCGACGGCACCGGCAGTTCCAGGCTTGTCGCCAGTTTCTCGTACTGTTCCGCCTTGTCGAGTTGCTGTTTCTTACGTAGCTGCTCTGCCTCCAGTTCGCCGCGGATACGCTGCAGGCGGTCGCCGCCGTTCTCCGCAATGGACTGGCGCAGCGCGTCCCGGCGGGCCTGCTCCTCGCGCCGCTGCTGTTCCAGGCCGTCGCGGCGGCGCGCCAGTTTTTCCGTCTCTGCAGCCAGGTTCTCCAGTCGCCTGTCCAGCAGGTCGCGCTTGAGCAGGGCGAACCAGGGCCGTAGGGCATCGCGGCTCTGCCGCAGCGCCAGCGCCTGGGCCTCGCGTTCCGCATGCTGATCCAGGTCCGCGACCAGGGGAGTGAGGGCCTCTACCCGGGAACGCGCCCGCAGGACCGCCTCGTGGGCGCGGTTGAGATCGTCGAAATGCTTGATCAGCGCGTCAATGCGTTCGTCTACCGGAAAGGGCTCTAGCATGTGCTCGCGGACGAAGCGGGTGATGTTGTCCACCGACTTCATGGAGACGGTCTGGTTGAACAGCTCCATGGCCTGGTTGTTGTCGATGCCGAAGCGGCGGCGAAAGGCCGCGCCGTAGGGCGGGAAGGCGTCGAACAGCTCGACGGCGCTTTCCCTGCGCAGCCGCCGGCGCAGGTTGTTCAGGTCGCTGCCGAAGTCGGCGAAGTGGTCGGCGATACCCAGCTGCCTGTCGGCGACAACATAGAAGCGCGCGGGTTGCCCGCTGCTGTCCTTGCACCAGAAGACCTGTGCCAGGGTGATATCCTTGTCGTAGCCGGTGTTGTGGAAGTGACCGAGTATCACCGAATAGCTGTTGTGGTCCCGGAGCGCAACCGCCCGGGTGGACAGGCCGCTCTCGACCCGCTCCGACTTGTAGTGACCCAGGACATAGGAGCGCAGGGAGCGCTCCCTGCCCTCGGCGCCGGCCGCCTTGTTGTAGGTGATGCGCTGCGCAGGGACCAGCAGGGTGGTAATGGCATCTACCAGGGTGGACTTGCCCGAGCCGATATCCCCGGTCAGCAGACTGTTGTCGCCCCCCGGATTGAGCTGCCATACCTGATTGTCGAAAGTACCCCAGTTGTAGACTTCCAGCCGGTGCAGGCGAAAGCCGGCCTGATCGTTGTCGGCGGCAAAGTCCAGTCCCAGTGATTCCATGGTCATTCCGCACTGTCTCCCGCGTTGGCGGCATCGGCGCGATAGGCGGCGAGTCGCTGTTCGAACTCCCCCAGCCACTGGGCATCGACAAAGGACTGCAGGATACGCCGCACCTCGAAGCGGTCGGGTTGGCCGCGCAGCCGGCGCAGGAATCCCAGCTGCACCACCTTGTTGATGTCGCCCTGGATGCGATCGGTCAGTTTTGCTTCATTGGCCGTGTCCGGCAGGAACAGGCGCAGCATCTCGACGATCTGCTCGAGGCTGATAATCAGGCGCGGATCACCGCCGCTGGCGTCGTGCTCCGCCAGCTTCTTGCGCAACAGGGCCAGCAGCAGGCTGACCGGAAAGGACAGCCGGCGACGGGGTACCAGCCGGGGTAGTTCCTCCTCGCCGGATGCCGCCGGACGCTGGCCCAGGTAGGCGTAGCCCTCTGCCTCGTCGAGGTGCAGCTCCAGGCCGAGTACGCCGACGTAATCGATGACGCGCCCCTGCAGCCTGAGCAGATCCTGCCAGAGTCTTTCCTGCTGGTCCCGGTACAGCACGCCCTTGAACAGCGCGATCAGCACGGGAGACAGCTCGGGGCCATAGTCGGTTTCGGTGTTGTGCATATCAGCGATTGAACAGAATGTGGGGCATTTCGGCGCGTCGCATCATACCATCCGTGTCTTCCCAGCTGAGGGTGCAGCTGGTCTCCTCGTCAACGATGGCCCGCGGGTCATCGTCCGCCAGTGCCAGCCAGGTGACCAGTTCCGCCAGCCCGCGCTCGAGGGGGCTGTGCTCCAGCAGCTGTGGCAGGCTGATCTGGTCGCGCGTCTGCAGGGCGCGGCGCAGGCGCCAGCGCAGCTGCTCGCGGTCCACGTAGACCTGCTCGAAAAGTGCGTCCGCGTCGACATCGGCATCGCCTTCCTGCAGCATGTGCTGATCGATATGTGGTTTCACCGGAGCCTGGTAGAGCGGGCGTTCCATGGGCAGCTGCAGGTCAGGTGCCGGCTCATCGAGAGTCGTATCCAGTGCCATCGGCTGGCCGCGCAGGGCGAGGGCATGCTGCTCCACCTCGTGAATCAATTGCATGATGCGGCGGTTCTCCAGCCAGGCCTGGTCATCCAGGTAGCGGCGCAGCTGCTCTGACAGCCTCGCCACGGTGCGCATGGTCACTTCACCCGCCTCGAGCCAGTCGTAGTGCACACGCTGCAGTCGCGGGTCGGGGCCCAGGGCCCTGACCGGCGCCAGAGCCATGACTTTCTCGAGCAGGGCGGAGAGTTCCTCCTGCCGCGCGGGGGACATGAGGAAATCCCAGAAGGCCTGGAAGCTGCGCCCCTGGTCGGAGTCGTTGATGGCGTCGCGCTCGCCGAACACCTGTTCCAGCATGTCGCCCTTGCCGCCCTCCCAGGACGCCACTGTCTCACGTACCTGGCGATCGAGCTGACGGAAGTTCTGTTCCACCTGGCGGAAGTCGGAGAGCAGGCCGCGGGCGGTGTCCGCCATCTGCAGGAAGCGCTCCCGCAGGCGCGTGTCGTCCATCAGGCGCAGGCGACCGGCGCGCAGCTCCTCGATCTCGACGTCGATTGCCCGCTGCTGCCGCAGGAGTTCCTCGATACGGGCGTCCTTGCTGGTTTCGGTGCCCTG
>JAWLGG010000107.1:0-8166 GCA_041685155.1 Chromatocurvus sp. | reverse complement strand
AGTAGGCCAGCCGCGCCTTGAGGTTGTCCTGGCGCATGGCAACCAGCGAGGCGGCAATAACCGTAAAGCCGGCGAGGTACAGCAGCCAGTCGGTGGACCACAGCTCGCCCAGGGTATCCAGGCCGAAGATCAGCGCGCCGACCTTGATCACCGAGAATACGCCCGCCTTGACCACCGCCACCGCATGCAGCAATGAGCTTACCGGCGTGGGCGCGACCATGGCCGCCGGCAGCCAGCGATGAAAGGGCATGATGGCTGCCTTGCCGATACCGAACACGAAGAGCAGGAGCAGAACCCCCATCACGGCAGGGGAGGTGCCGGGGGCGAATACGCCGCCGGGGGTGAAGGCCAGGGTGCCGCTGATCGCGTAGGTGGCGATGATCGCGGGAAGGAAGAAGACGATTGACGTTCCCACCAGTATGGTCAGGTAGGTGCGCCCGCCCGCGCGCGCCTTCTCCGTCCCCGCGTGGGTCACCAGCGGGTAGGTCGCGAGGGTCAGTGCCTCATAGAAGACGAACAGGGTGAACAGGTTCGCCGCAAAGGCGATGGCCATGACCGAGGCGATGGAGACGGCAAAAAACACATAGAAACGGGTCTGGTTGTCTTCCTCGTGGGCGCGCATGTAGCCGATGGCATACAGCGTCGTGACAATCCACAGGAAGCTGGCAACCAGCGCAAACAGCACTCCCAGCGCCTCGACGCGGAAGCTGATCTCCAGCCCTGGCATGATCGCAATCCAGGTTGCCTGCGGGCTGCCACCCGCCGTGAAATCCCGGTAGAGCAGCACAACCCCCGCAAACAGTGCAGTCGAGGCGACAAGCGACACCGCCTCGCGCAGGTTGGGGTGCCGCCGTGCCAGCAGCAGCAGCGGAATGGCCAGGGCGGGCAGCACGATCACCCACTGCAGCAGCTGCGCCGGCGCCATCAGGACTGGCCTCCGGTCAGGTACTGCGCCGCCAGCTCCGCCGTCTGCCGCGTCAGTTCCGTATCGATACCAAAGTAGATATTCGCCGCCACCAGTAGCCAGGTGGCCAGCAGCATTCCGAGCGGCGCTTCACGCGCCTCCCTGGTCAGTTCGGTCGGAGCGGCGAAGTAGGCCACCTCGACAATGCGCCAGACATAGAACAGCGCCAGTACCGATCCCACCAGAACGAGCGCCGCGACTGGCCACAGCCCCGCTTGAAAAGCGCCCAGCACGAGGTACCACTTGCTGATAAAACCTACCGTCAGCGGCACGCCGATAAGGCTCAGCCCGCCAATGACAATCGCCGCCATCGTCCAGGGCATGAGGCGGCCAAGACCGGCGAAGTGCGCAAGGTCCGAACCGCCAAGACGATAGACGACACCGGTGATGGCAAGAAACAGCGCACCCTTCATCAGTGCGTGGTTGAACAGGTGCAGCAGCGCCGCCTGCAGGCCTATCACGGTGCCAAGGCCAAGGCCGACAATCATGTAGCCGATCTGGGCGATGCTGGAGTAGGCAAACAGGCGCTTGACGTTGGGCTGCTGCACGGCAACCAGCGAGGCCGCGAACACGCCCACCAGACCCAGCACCAGGAACAGCGTGTTGAGTGGGAGCACGTCCATGGCAAAGTTGGCGCCGAAAACCGAGTAGTGCAGGCGTATCAGGAGGTATACCGCCACCTTGGTCGACGTGGCCGCGAGGAAGGCCGTGACAATCGCGGGCGCGTAGGTGTAGGCGTTCGGCAGCCAGAAATGCAGCGGGAACAGCGCCAGCTTGAGGCAGACGCCAACAACGATGAAGGCGAAAGCCGTGTGTACCGTTCGCGGCGCGTCCACCAGCGGCAGGCGCGCGGCGATATCCTGCATGTTGAGGGTGCCGGTGAGGCTGTAGATGAAACCTATGCCGATGAGCAGGAAGGTCGCGCCGATCGTCCCTACAACGAGGTACTGATAGGACGCCCAGAGTGCACGCCGATGACTGCCGAAGGCAATCAGCGCGTAGGTCGACAGCGAGGAAATTTCCAGGAAGACAAACACGTTGAACAGGTCACCCGTGGCGACAATGCCCAGCAGTCCCGCGAGGCACAGGCAGTAGAGGACGTACAGCATGGGCTGCTTGTCCGCCGCCACCTCGCCGTCGAGCCCCTGCCTTGCCGCGACGGCAACGAGCGCCGCAATGCCGGTGACAATAAGCAGGACATAGGCTGAAAGCAGGTCGATGCGGTATTCGATGCCCCAGGGCGGCTCCCAGCCCCCGAGCTCATAGCTGATGGTACCGCTGCTATAGACAGTACCCAGCAGGGATACGCTGATGGCAAAGGCGACAATCGTGACGATACAGGTCAGCACCCAGGCCTGCCATGGACGGTTCAGCAGGAGCAGTGCGGGTGCGGCCATCAGCGGGACGACCACCTGCAGTACTGGAAGGTGCACCATCACTGTTCGTCGATCTCCCGGATTTCGTCTTCCTCGACGGTCCCGTAGGCGTCCTTGATCCGGACCACCAGGGCGAGCGCGAGCGAGAGAGTGGCAATGCCGACCACGATGGCCGTGAGAATCAGCACGTGGGGCAGGGGGTTGGAATAGAGCGTGACGCCCTCGATCAGGATCGGCGCCGTGCCGCCCTCGACCTTGCCCACGCTGATGTAGAAGATGAACACCGAGGTCTGGAAGATGTTCAGGCCGACCAGTTTCTTGACCAGGTTACCGCGGACGATGACGCTATAGAAGCCGATCATCATCAGCCCGATCACCACCCAGTAGTTGTACAGGTCCAGAATCAACGGGACGTCCCCGGGTGGGCCGCGTCCGAGCGCGCGGTGAAGGCGAAGAAAATGAGTATCATGGTTGATGCCACCGTGGTGCCGACACCGAGTTCAATGACGATTATGCCGATGTGCTGCCCGGTGACCGGATCGTCGCTGAGCACGGAGTAGTCGAGGAAGGTGCCACCGGACAGCAGGCTGACGACGCCGACACTGCCGTACAGCAGGACCCCGAGAGCGGCCAGCACGCGCAGCACACCGGGGCGGGCAACCTGCTGGGCCGCATGCAGGCCGAACAGCATGCTGTACAGGATGATGGCAGCCGCGAAGATAACGCCCGCCTGGAATCCGCCCCCGGGGCCGTACTCGCCGTGAAACTGCACGTAGAGCGCAAACAGGAGTATCAGCGGTATGAGCATTTCGCTGACCAGACGCAGCACGAGGTGATCGCCCATGCGCACCGGGCTTTCGCGACCTTCCCGCGGGCCCGACAGCAGGCCAAGGAGTGACAGCACGCCGACCGCCGCCGTGAATATCACCACCGCCTCGCCGAAGGTGTCATAGCCGCGATAGCTGGCCAGAACCGAGGTCACCACGTTGGGAATATCGATCTCCCGGGCGGACTCCTCGAGGTAGCGCACGGCGACGTGGGTACTCGCGGGGCTGTCCGGATCACCGAAGGCCGGCATGTCCAGGGTGCCCATGACCAGCATGAGTCCGGTGGCCACCACCAGCATCAGCGCGAACGCCGCGCGGGCATGCGACTCGCTCTCGTAGCGACCGGTGAGCTTGAGTACGGCGAGGAACAGCAGCGGCGAGATCCCGGCGCCAACGGCGGCCTCGGTAAAGGCAACATCCACCGCGTCGAGCGATACGAAAAAGGCGGCGGATAGCAGACCGTAGATACCCGACAGCATCACGATGGCGAACAGGTCGGTCATGCGCGCGATCGCGACGGCGGTGACCAGCAGCAGAGCCAGCAGGACGATGTCGACGGTGAGGGCGAGGCTGATCACGAGCCACCCGCCTCCGGATCATCCCCGTGAGCGCGCAGGCGCCCGTGCCGGGCCGCCTTGCCGAGGGCGTGGCTCGCCGTGGGGCTGGTGATCAGTACAAACAGGAGAATGAACAGCAGTTTGAAGAAGCCGATGCCCCAGCCCACTTCCAGCATGAGAACAATAAGGATAAAAAAAGCGGCCAGTGTTTCCGTCACACCCGCTGCATGCATGCGCGTATAGAAGTCGGGCAGGCGGATGACGCCGACGCCGCCGCTGACAATGAGCACGATGCCAAGCACCGCGCACAGGGCACTGATTCCCGTGATGACGCTTTCCATGCTCAGTATTCTTCCGTCGGCTCGCCGCCGTATTCGAAGTAGCGCAGCACGCCGATGACGCTGATGAAGTTGATCAGCGCATAGACCAGCGCGATATCCAGGTAATCGGGCCGGCCCGCGAACACGCTGATGACGGCGATCAGCAGCACCGTCTTGGTCCCGAACAGGTTGACGGCGAGGATGCGGTCGTAAATCGTTGGCCCCAGCAGTGCACGGGAAATCGCCAGGGCCATGACCACCAGCAGGGCGATTGCGATGGCGCCGAGCATCAACATTCAGCGCTCGAGACCCTGCACACGCCTCGCCATGTCGCCGCCCTCGAGATCGACAATGCCCTCCCTGGACAGGGAGTGCACGAGCAGCGTAGCGCCGGGGACGTCGATATCCATCGCCACGGTGCCCGGGGTAAGCGTGATGGAGTTGGCGTAGATGACCTTGCCGGCGTCACTCAGCGGCGGCAGGGGGATGCGCGCAACCGTCGGCGATATCGCGGAGTCTCCGGACCACACCCGCCGCACAACGTCGACATTGCTTTTCACTACCTGCACTGCGAGCCACAGGCAGTAGCCAGGCAGGCGGGCAAAGCGGAGAGACGAGCGCCCGCCCCCGACGACCGCGAGACGCCAGGAGAGCCAGACCGTGAGGGCGACAGACGCCACGCCCAGCGACAGCAGCAGCGGCTTGAACATGCCGGAGTTGCTGAGCCAGAACACAGTCAGCACAGTGATCAATGTCAGGAGCGATCTCATGGCAGGTTTGCGATTGGCACGCTCGGCTCGTTATTCGAAGGTCAGGGAGATTACACGCAGTCCCATACGCAGGTCCAGCACCAGGCCGATCACCTTTGGCAGAAAAAACGCATCGTGACGACCCTGTCACCCTCGCCCGACCCCCTTTAGCGGACGCACGACCCCATCGCTTGCCGGGGCGGGGCTGCCCGCATACCATACCGGGCCTTGCAAACGGCAGGCACAGCGCAAAGACATGTTCGACCTCGAGAAACAGCAGCCTGAATCCCGGGATAACGCCCTGCACGTGGTGTTCCAGGGCGGCAAGCTGGTCAGCGACCTGCGATCCCGGCGTCCCTGTGTCCTCACAGATGCCGACCTTGCGGCCAATGGCTGGCGAATCCGGCGTGAGCAGTTCATCGGTCACTGGCAGGCGCAGCCTTGCTTCGCACTGGAAATCGACGATCTCGAGGACATCGACCCGATGCGGCACCAGGTCGGGTCCCTGTATGAGCTGCTGGGCCGCGTTGACGATGCCCTGTTCGCGCTTGCCGGTCGTGCCCTGCAGATGCTGGACTGGGAGCGAGACCACAAGTTCTGCGGCCGCTGCGGAGACGCCATGACAATGCTCGCTGACGAGCGGGCGATGCGCTGCCAGCGCTGTGACACCTCTGTCTATCCTCGCATCGCACCCTGCATTATTGTTCTCGTCACGCGCGGCGAGCACCTGCTGCTGGCGCGCCACACCCGCTATCGGCGGCCGATGTACAGTACCCTTGCCGGCTTCATCGAGGCCGGCGAGAACGCTGAGCAGTGCCTGCGCCGCGAGGTGCGTGAGGAGGTGGGCCTGTCGGTCGGCGACGTGCGCTACTTTCACTCCCAGGCCTGGCCCTTTCCCGGCCAGCTGATGCTCGGCTACTTTGCCAGCTACGCGGCGGGAGAGATCGTCTGCGACCCGCGGGAAATCGCCGAGGCAGACTGGTATCATTACAACGACCTGCCGCCCACCCCGCCGGAAACATCGATAGCCGGGCAGCTCATTCGTCACTACGTCGCCCACGTATCCACCCCGCACGCATAGCCCCCGCGGCAGGAGCACACTGAATGGAGTTTTTATCGGAATTGGGACTTTTCGTGGCTCAGGCCGTCACGATTCTCGTGCTGGTGTTCCTCCTGGGCCTCGGCCTGGTGGCGATCTCACAGCGCCAGCGTGGCGAGCACGACGGACACATCGAGATCACCAAGCTCAACCAGCGCGCCGAGCATGTCAGCGATACACTGAACCACGCCATCAACGACCCGCAGACCTGGAAAGCCGCCACCAAGGCACGCAAGAAGACCGACAAGCTCAAGGCCAGGGAGCGCAGGAAAGCGCTGAAAAAGTCCGCCAGGTCACCGCGGGGCAGCGAGCCCGAGGCTGACGGGGAGTCCCGCGAGCGTCCAGTGCTGTTCGTGCTGAATTTCGACGGCGACATTCAGGCCTCCGCCACGGACAACCTGCGCGAGGAGATCTCGGCGATCGTTCCGCAGCTGAAGAAGGGCGACGAAGTTCTCCTGCGTCTCGAGAGTCCCGGCGGCGTCGTGCACGGTTATGGCCTCGCGGCAAGCCAGCTGCGCCGCATACGCGATGCTGGTGCGCCGCTCACCATCTGCGTGGACAAGGTTGCCGCCAGTGGTGGCTACATGATGGCCTGCGTGGCAGATCGCATCGTCGCCGCCCCCTTTGCCGTGATCGGCTCAATCGGCGTGCTTGCCCAGCTACCCAACTTTCACCGCCTGCTGAAGAAGAACGACATCGACTTCGAGCTGCTGACCGCCGGCGAATACAAGCGCACGCTGACCCTGTTCGGCGAGAATACCGACAAGGGCCGGGAGAAATTTGTCGAGGAGCTCGAGGACACCCACGCGCTGTTCAAGCATTTCGTCAAGGAGAGCCGCCCGGCACTGGATGTCGATCGCGTGGCCACCGGCGAGGTCTGGTACGGTCAGCAGGCCGTGGATGAAGGCCTGATCGACGAGATCGCCACCTCCGACTCGCTGATACAGTCGCGACTTGGCGAGAATGACGTCTTCGAGGTCCGCTTCGTGCGCAAGCGCAACTGGCAGGAACGCCTGGGTCTGGCGGCAGAGGCGGCGATACAGCGCAGCGTGCTGCGCCTGTGGCAGTACGGCAGCTCCCGCCACCTGCACTAGTGGGCCCGCTACGCCGCGGACACCCCGCCGAGAGGGCGCAGCGACTCCACGGCCTGGTGCTGCGACAGGTACACCTGGCCGCTCAGGGCGTCGATGAAGTTCGTGCGCCGCAGGGCATCCATGACCGGACCCTTGACCTCGCTCAGGTGCAGGGCAATGCCCTGCTCGCGCAGCCGGTGATCAATCTGTTCCAGTGTCTCGAGCGCACTGAGGTCGATCTCGTTCACGGCGGTACACTGCAGGATGATATGCCGCAGGTCGGGACGGCCGGACACGATGGCATAGACCGCACTTTCCAGGTAACTGGCGTTGGCGAAGTACAGGCTCTCGTCGACGCGGATCGACACGATGGACGGATAGGTGATCACGTCGTGGCGCATGACGTTGCGGAAGTGCTCGGTGCCCGGCACCTCACCCACAATCGCGATGTGCGGGCGCGTGGTCTTGTGCAGGTGCAGCGCCACAGACACCACGATCCCCGCCAGTACGCCAAGCTCCACGCCGAGCGCCAGGGTCGCCACGATGGTCACGATCACCGCAATGAAGTCGCGCCGGGAGTAGCGCCAGGCACGACGCAGCAGCGCGACATCAATGAGGGCGGTCACCGCCACGATAATGGTTGCGGCCAGCGTCGCCTGCGGCAGGAAGTACAGCACAGGCGTCAGGAAGAGGGCGGCGAGGGCTATGCCCAGCGCCGCCATGACACCGGCCATCTGGGTCTGCGCGCCGGCATCGAAATTCACCACGGAGCGGGAAAAGCCACCGGTCACCGGAAAGCCGGAGGAGACCGCGGACGCCATGTTGGCGGCGCCGAGAGCCAGCAGCTCCTGATTGGGATCAATATTCTGGCGTCGTTTCGCGCCCAGGGTCTTGCCCACGGATACCGACTCGACAAAGCCGATCAGGCTGACCAGCAGCGCCGATACCGCCATCTCGGACCACAGCGCAACGCTGAAAACCGGCGTGCTGAATGCGGGCAGGCCGTCCGGCACTTCGCCAACAATCGCTACGCCCTGCGCTTCGAGACCGGCACCGTAGCTGATTGCGGTGGTGATCGCGATCACCAGCACAGGGCCAGCCCGGGCAGAGATATCAGCGATCCCGGCGGAAATCCCGAGGCGCTGCAGGAGCCGCGAGAGATCGCGGCGAATCCAGAACAGAATGAGCAGAGCGCCAAGCC
>JAWLGG010000106.1:0-8174 GCA_041685155.1 Chromatocurvus sp. | reverse complement strand
AGGCGTCCAGCCATAGCCGAGCATCAGCTGCTCCAGTTCGTCACGCGGGATGCGGGCGAGCAGCGTGGGGTTGTTGATCTTGTAACCATTCAGCTGCAGCACCGGCAACACGGCGCCGTCGCGAACAGGATGCAGGAACTTGTTGGAGTGCCAGGCCGTCGCCAGAGGCCCGGTTTCCGCCTCGCCATCGCCGACGGTGGCGATAACGATCAGGTCCGGATTGTCGAAGGCGGCACCGAAAGCGTGGGACAGGCTGTAGCCGAGTTCGCCGCCTTCATGGATGGAGCCTGGCAGCTCTGGCGTACAGTGGCTGCCGAAACCGCCGGGAAAGGAGAAGTGGCGAAAGAGGCGCGCCATACCTTCCTCGTCCTCACTGATATCCGGATAAACGTCGGAGAAGCTGCCCTCCAGATAGACCGGCGCGAGCACCCCGGGGGCACCATGGCCAGGACCGGCAACAAAAATCGCGTTGAGATCATGCTGGCAGATCAGCCGGTTGGCATGCACGTAGGTAAACGCAAGACCGGGACTCGCACCCCAGTGACCGAGCAGGCGCTGCTTGATATGTTCGATAGCGAGGGGCTCGCGCAGCAGCGGGTTCTCCCGCAGGTAGATCATGCCGGCCGCCAGATAGTTGCAGGCGCGCCAGTAGGCATTTATGGCATCGAGCTCGTCGGGGCTCAGCGGTCGGACGTCGTCAGGTAAGTTGCTCTTCACGGGCACCGTCCTTCTGCAATACGTTCCTTGCCACAGGGCTGACATGCGTTGCAGACACCGCTCTCCAGCCGTTCAGAAGCCGGCTAGAAAACGGTGAACCTGTCGCGCAATCTCCAGGTCCTCATCCGAAGGCATCACAAGCACGGCCACCGCCGCGCCGGCAGCGTGAATGGCCCTTGCCTTTCCAGAAAAGCATAGTGCATTTTTATGACAATCAATGACAATGCCCAGTGCTTCAAGGCCTTGGCAGGCAATCGCGCGCACCACGCCAGCGTTCTCGCCTACGCCGCCGGTAAACACGAGGGCATCGATACCCCCCAGGGCCGCGATATAGGCCCCGATATACTTGCGGATGCGGTAGCAATAGACGGAGATAGCCCGCTGCGCGTCAGGATCGCCCGCGTCGCTCCGGGACAGAACGAGGCGCAGGTCGGCGTCACCGCAAAGACCGGCGAGCCCGCTCTGAAGGGTCAGCTCCTGCTCGAGTTCATTCAGGCTGAGACCGGCGCGACGCGCCACGTGGAGAGCAGCGGCGATATCGAGGTCGCCGCTGCGGGATCCCATCACCAGGCCCTCAAGCGGGGTCATACCCATGGACGTATCCATGCTTCGACCGCCGGCGATGGCCGTGGCACTGGCGCCATTGCCGAGATGCAGGGTGATAAGGCGCAGGTCGCCCAACGGTCGCTGCAGAAATGCGGCTGCCTGCCGCCCAACGCTTTCGTGGGAAATACCGTGGAAGCCGTAGCGTCGTACGCCATATTGCTCGTGCCACTGCGCCGGGACCGCATAGTGACGAGCGTGCTCGGGCAAGTCGTGATGGAAGGCCGTATCGAAAACAGCGAACTGGGGCAATTCCGGATAGCGTGCAGTGGCCGCCCGGATAACAGCCAGCGCGGAGGCATTGTGCAGCGGCGCCAGCACACCGGCGTTTTCAATGGCGCGCAGTGCCGGCTGGTCCAGACGGACAGGACCGCTGTAATCCGGTCCACCATGGACGACACGATGCGCTACAGCGCTGATCCGCAGGTGACCGCCCTTTGCGTCAAGGTCTGGCAGTGAAGTCGGCGTATCGCCATCCGCGCCGGACCACTCGATGAGCTCCGAAGAAAGCCGCTGGCCGCTGCCCGCGTCCACGACACTGCACTTCAGCGTGGAGCTGCCGCTGTTGAGTACGAGAATATTCATCGCCAATGCCACCCTGCCGTCTTAGTGTCGCCACGGCTCCATGGCATTGTGCCGGGGCTGGTCCCAGATCGACCGACCACTGTGCTCCGCTTGCTCGTACTGTGAGAAATAGGCTTCCAGCGCCGTGTCCAGCTGTTCCTGCTGCGCCGCGCTCGGCGCGGGCACCGGGCGACGCTCTCCCAGCGGGTGAACCAGGTCGAACCAGTAGTCCGAGGGTGCTGCCGCGGGATCGCGATGATAATAACGCACCAGCTTCCAGCGACCGTTGTGAACCGTGCGCGCATTGCCCAGTTCTGCATACTGGAGGTCACGGAACCGCGTCAGCCGCTCCCCGCGCAGCAGGGGCAGCAGGCTCTGGCCCGGCCCGTCGTAATCGTCCAGGTCGCCGGCGGCGCCCGCGACCCGCGCCAGCGTGGGGAACAGGTCAAGCAGGCTGACAAACTCGTTGCGCAACTGGCCAGGCTTCACCAGGTGCCCCGGGCCATGCACGATCAGCGGCACCCGCAGGGAGTCGTCGTAGAGATTCTGCGGTACGGTCGCATTGGCCTTGCCGTAGAGGCCGTACTGCCCCGTCTGGTGGCCGTGGTCCGAAGTGAACACGATCAGCGTCTCATCCAGCAGCTCCCGCCCCTGCAGCGCATCCAGCAGGCGACCGACCTGCTCATCGACAAGCGTGACGGCAGCCAGGTACTGCGCCACTTTCTCGCGATGCGGAAGGTCGTCCGTCGCTGCGCCGGCAGCGGGGAGGCTGGAAAAATCCCCCGCGGCCACCAGCTGGTCTGCCAGCGGGCGATAGCGGCTGACCAGGCGCTCGGGCAGCCCGGAGAAGGGGAAGTGCGGCTCAACAAAATTGACGAACGCGGCAAAGGGACGCGAGTCCGGCTCGTCAATGAAACGCACCGTCTCCTCACTGATAAATCGGGCCTGTACACCGGTGTGGCGAAGCGCCGCGCCATCCCGCGAGAAATGCACAGTGCCCGAGTGCAGGTACTGGTTGATCCAGGGCGCGTCGCGCTCGTCGTAGCTCAACCAGCGATCAAAGCCCCGCACCGGACGCCAGCCCTGGGTATCCGCATGCCACTTGCCGAACAGACCGACGCGGTATCCGGCATCCGACAGCACCTCGGAAAGCAGGCGCTCTCCCGCGAGCCAGCCGTCCTGCCCGCTGTCCTCTTCCGATAGGAAGTCGTGAACCCCGTGCTGCGAGGGAATGCGCCCGGTATAGAGGCTGGCCCGCGCCGCGGAACACACCGGCGCCGGCGTCACCGCCTGGTCGAAGCGAACGCCCTGTCGCGCCAGATGGCTGATGTTCGGCGTGGCGACGTGCTCGCTGTAGTCACCGAGACTCCACCGGCCCTGGTCGTCCGTCATTACGAACAGGATATTCGGCGGTCCGGCCGCTGGTGTTTCCAGGACATCTGCTGCCAGCGCCACTGGTGGCAGGACAATCAGCCACAGGGCCACTGCCCACCCATGGAGCGGAATCACACTGCCGGAGTTCATTGCACGCCCTCTCTTGACCGACCGTTACTATACCAGCGCCAACGCCGGGTTGGGGCGGGGCGGGGCAACGACGGTGCTTCGCTGTGTCAGAGGCGCCAGGAGACATGACGCAGTTACCCGTTACACTATCCCTGGAAAAAAGCAGAAGGCCCCACGCGACGGCTCGTCCCGGACCATCAATCGGGAGAAGGATTATGCGACACATAGTAAAGATGGGCGTTATTCTCGTGCTTCTGGGACTGCAGGCCATCGCACTGCGCGCCGAGGTCGAGGTCATCGCTCTCGATGCCCAGCAGTGGTACGAGGCCGAGGACCGCGCCGTGGCGCGCGAGCTGGTCAGTCCACGCAACTCGTCTGTCCAGGCCATGAGTATTGCCGAGATCGTCGTACCGCCCGGCGTTGCCGTGCGGCCCCACCATCACGTCATGGAGGAGGTCTACCATGTTCTCGAGGGCGCGGGGGTCGTCATGGTCGAGGATGAAACCCGCGTCGTGCAGCCAGGCGACAGCGTTGTCATCAATCCTCACCAGTGGCACAACATTCGCAACGACGGCGACTCCCCCCTGCGCATGTTCGTGACCTGCGCACCAGCCTGGGCCGCTGAGCACCTGATATTCGAGCGCGACAGAATGCCCGCTGCCGCCGATCATTGAAACGTTTCGACGGGCGTCGGGCCACGCACCCGAGGGGCGGGCCGGAACGCGCCGCCGTGCAGGGACGCGGACAACGGTGCAATGGCGCGACGCGTGCGCTATGTTGCGAGGCCCGAGCACAGACAAAAAGGAAGAACGCCGATGGACGGACATCCCGTCAGCTACTCGCGGACCGTCATCACCGAGCTGATGGTTCCCTCCTACGCGAACTTCGGCGGCAAGATACACGGCGGCACGCTCCTGTCACTGATGGACAAGGTCGCCTACGCCTGTGCGAGCAAGCACGCCCGCGCCTACTGTGTCACCGTCGCCGTTGGCGGCGTCAACTTCCTGCAGCCGGTGGAGGTCGGGGAACTGGTGTCCATGCTGGCATCCGTCAACTACGTGGGCCGGACGTCACTGGTGGTGGGCATCAAGGTCATCGCGGAAAACGTGCAGACCGGCGTGGTCAAGCACACCAACACCTCCTATTTCACACTCGTCGCCAAGAACGACGCGGGGGAGCTGACCGAGGTGCCACCACTTATCCTCGAGACCGAGGTGGACGTGCGCCGCTTCCACTCCGCGGGCCGTCGGCATCGCCTGCGCTCCGAGCTCTTCCGGGCGATGGAACTGCACCGGGAGGAGTTCACGCTGGACGACCAGGTGCGCGCCGACCTCGCGGACGAGCGCTGCATTATAAGACTGCCTGATAGCCCTTGATGGAACACATTGCTACATGACCTATTGAGCAACAGTCGATCAGCCAGCGTCCTCGCTTCTAGTCATCAAACGCAGAGCGCTGGATCGGCTGCCTCTTCCGCTTCTCTAATCCCACTTCCATTGAATCAGGGGATATCCACCGGCGTGCGCCTACATAGGAATACCTGCATGCCGCGAGCTGAAGGAAGGGCTGAGTTGGACTCGGCTGTATACTGGACAATTTAATTTCAGATGCTAATCTTCAAAAAATCGAATGGCGGGGGGATGGGCATGCCACGTAAAGCGGCGGGAAATATTCTAGGAAAGCTGGCAGTACTTGTTGGTGCAGTAATGTTACATGCGGCACCCTCACACGCTGCCTTGATCGGAATACAGGACTCAAACTCGGAGGAGCGGGCCGCAGCCGTCTCGACATTGACCGCTCTGGGACATACGGTGACAGACGTCATAGACGGTAATCTTGATCTTATCGTGTCCACACCGGGCAATGACACGCCAGCGGTGGCCGGTGTTCCATATCTCCAGGTTTCCGACTGGGGCAGTGATAATATCGCCAACGCTTTTCAATCCATCCCGCAAGGGCAGACCATTGACATATCCGTTACAGGCGCACACCCCATTTTGACGGGGTTACCCGCCTCCTGGACAACCCAGGGCTTCTGGTTCAATGATCCATCGGTCTCCGAGGATTATATCGGCTTCGCGAATGCAGGAACCGGCCTGGCGGACGGTGAGACAGGCGGTTCCCAGTTCAGCAACATCCTCGCCGTGGATGGCTCCTCGGATATCTATATCGGCTGGAATGTATTTGGTGACGCAGCGACCGCCGAAGATGTGGCACTGGTCTGCAACAGCGTGGAATTTCTGGTCAATGGCAGTGTCACGGGAGACTGCGGAGTCGCAGTCCAGCAAGATGCTCGGCCGGTGCCAGCGCTACCACTACCTTTAATCGCTCTCCTCGCAGCGCTGCTTGTCAGCCTTGGGCTTAGAGCAACTGCTACCAGGGTTGCTTGAAGGCATGCAGACCGTTCGTCGGCGGCCCCGCGTCTACGCTACTCGTCATCAAAAGCGGAGCGGTGAAACTCGGCTGCCTCTTCCGCCTCCCTGACACCGCTCTCCCGTAGCTCGGGTATGTCTTACCTCCAGAGCACCGCATGGACGCCGTGTGAGAGCGAGGTGAGGTTGTAGCCGCCTTCGAGAACCAACGCCAGGCGGCCCGTCACAGTGCCGGTCGGCGATATCCTGCACAATGCGCGTGATGACCCTGAACCCATCGTAGCTGAGGTTCAGCGCCATGTCGTTACGGTGCGCGTCGAGATGCTCCCTGATCCTGGACAGGCGCCCGGGATGCTTCGGGTAGCTCCATTTGAAATCGAGCCCCTGTAGCACTGTTCGCACGCGCTTCTCCACCCGGCTGGGCAGGAAGGGCAGCTCCACCTGCGGATCGTGTTGCAGCATGATGTCGTCGTAGAACAAATGAGCGCTGCGATCACATATCATGAGATTCCCCGTGTGATACCGGCGCAACAGTGGCCAGCGCGCCCGGGCAGGACACGCGGATCGCTGGCGAGACAGGCGTTAATCCGCATTATGGCTCCAGCGCCGCTTTCGCGGTAGACGTAAACGCCGATGCACGCACGCCCGTGGTCTTGAAGCCCAGCCATGTCCACGCCGCCTTCAACTGCTTGTTGCTCGCTGAGTACTCGAGGATGAGCTCGTGGGCGTTGTGCCTCTCGGCAACTGCCAGGATGCCGTGAAGCAGCGCCCGGAAAACACCGCGCCTGCGGAATTCCAGTTCCACACGGCCTATGTGCGCGGCCGAACAGCAATTGCCGCTAGACATGAATAGAGTGGAACTGGAGAGACGAACAGGGCCGCGACTCCGGCGTCAACCGGGCATTCCGCGACGGACCTGCAGCGCTGTTCACTCGTTTAAAGGGAGCAGGAGCAATGACTCGCTCAAGAAGTTGGCTCCAGGCATGCCTGTGCGCCGTAATGCACCCTATGGCAGCGCGGGACTTCATGGGCTTCGCGACGGACTCGCATGCAGGGAGCGCCAGGAACACCGACTCCAACAGGCATGCCGATGGCGCGCAGTGTGCACACAAAGAGCGGGACCCTCGCGATGCCGTATCCAGGCCGCATACGGATACCTGAGCAGAACAGGTACCGGGCAGGCCTTGCCGTCACCCTGGCCGCCACCTGGTGCAGTCTGGCTCCTCAGCCTCTGCCTCGCGCTCCGCCTCCGCCTGTTCAGCCGCCCATGCTCCCGCCGCCTCCACCGCCACGGGCGAGGTGGTGGGCAACACGCCAAGATAGCTCTCGGTCTCCTGCACCGGTACCACCGGGCGCTGCGTCATGCGATAGAGCGCATACAGCGCGATCGTGCCGAAGGTCGCGCCGAGCACCAGCCAGAACACAAACGGATTGAATCCCTGCATTGCCCAGCCGGTGGCGAGCGGGCCGGCAATGGCGCCCAGACCAAAGGTGAAGACCAGTCCGCCTGAGGCCGCCGGCATGTCTTCCGCCGACAGAAAATCGTTGGTGTAGGCGAGAAAGAGCGCGTACAGCGGCGTCGTCACCCCGCCGGCGAAGAAAGCGGCCGCCAGCAGGAGCCACACGTCGCCCCCTGCAAACCAGCCCAGCGCACAGGAGGTCGCCCCCAGGGAGGCGGCGCCGAAAATCAGCTTGCGCCGGTCCATCTGGTCCGACAGCCAGCCTATGGGATACTGCAGCAGCAGCGCCCCGGCGAAAAGCATCGCGACAAACAGCGCAATCTGCGCCGCCGAAAGGCCGATCTGCGTGCCAAACACCGCGCCCATGCCCGACTGGGTGGCATACACGCTGCCGAGCAGAAATATCCCCACGGTGCCCAGCGGCGAGTTCGAAAACAGCGCGCGCAGCGACATGGGGCGCGCGACTTGGACCACCGGGGCCGGGGCGACGGACAGCAGAATGGGCGCAAAGGAGACGGACACGAGAATGGACGCGCAGATGAACAGCACGGAGGTCCCGGCATCACCGAGCGAGAGCAGCCCCTGCGCCCCGATGATGCCGAGCGTCTGGGCCATCATGTAGGCCGACAGCACCTTGCCGCGGGTCTCGTTGGTGGCGGCGTTGTTCAGCCAGCTCTCGGCGGCCACATAAATGCCGGACATGCAGAAACCCACGAGCAACCGGAGCAGCGTCCAGGCCCAGGGTTCGGCAAGCAGCGGAAAGGAGATCAGCGCCGCGGACATGAAGCTGCCCAGAGCCGCGAATACGCGCACGTGTCCCACGCGCCGGATCAGCAGCGGGGTAAAACGCGCACCGGAGAGAAAGCCCATGAAGTAGCCCGACGTTACAACGGCGAGCTCCGCCGCGGAAAACCCCTCGATCCCGCCACGCAGACCGATCAGGGTGAAATGCATG
>JAWLGG010000105.1:0-8186 GCA_041685155.1 Chromatocurvus sp. | reverse complement strand
GCGGGAATTGCGCGCTGCGCTCTCGCCTTTGGCCAGGTCGTGCAGCGCGATGCAGGCCGTGAACAGGCCATCGAGAATGCCCTCCGGTATCTCGTTGCCATCGGCGTCGAGTACCGCATCGGTGGTCATCAGGTGCCCGACGTTGCGCACGAACATGAGGCTGCGGCCGGGGACACTTATCGGGGTGCCATCGGCGCCGGTATAGTCGCGGTCCGGGTTCAGCCGGCGTTCCTGCTCCTGCCCGCCCTTGCGGAAGGTTTCGCTGAGATCGCCGCGCATAAGGCCCAGCCAGTTGCGATAGACCTCTGTCTTGTCCTCGCCATCCACTGCGGCGACGGAATCCTCGCAGTCCTGTATCGTTGTCAGGGCGGATTCCAGGATGACGTCGCATACCCCGGCGGCATCCGTGGCGCCGATCTCGCTGTTGCGGTCAATCAGGATATCGGCGTGCAGTCCGTTGTGTTTCAGCAGGATGCTGTGCGGGTTGCCGGGATCCCCGCGATAGCCGACAAACTGCCCGGGGGTCTGCAGCACGGACTCTGCGCCATCTTCCAGCAGCACCATCAGGTTGCCCGCGTGCACGCTGTAGGTGACGGCTGACTTGTGGCTTTGGTGTTCCAGGGGGAAGTGGGCGTCCAGCAATTCACGGGCGAGGGCAATGACGCGTTCGCCGCGCAGCGGGTTGTAGCTGCCACCGCGCTCGGCCCCCTCGTCCTCGGGGATGACGTCTGTTCCGTAAAGGGCATCGTAGAGGCTGCCCCAGCGCGCGTTGGCCGCGTTCAGCGCGTAGCGGGCGTTCATCACGGGAACCACCAGCTGCGGCCCCGCGACACTGGCAACTTCCGGGTCGACATTCTCCGTGCTAATGGTGAAGGGTTCATCCGTCGGCAACAGATAGCCGATCTTCTCCAGGAAGGCACGATAGGCCTCGCGGTCGTAGTCCCTGCCGGGGTGCTGGCGGTGCCAGGTGTCGATCTGGCGCTGCAGCGCCTCGCGGGTCTCCAGCAGAGCCTGGTTGCGCGGCGTGAAATCCCGGACCAGCTCGGCCAGGGACTGCCAGAAGCTCTCCGCGCTGACGGCAATGCCCGGTGTGATCTCCTGTTCGAGCAGCGCGACAAGCTGGGGATGTACCTGCAGCCCTGCACGGGTCACATGGCTTGAGGTCGACGGGGTGGCAGACATGGGAAGCTCCGGTAACAGGGGAAACCTGCAGTGTAGGTAATCGCGCCTGATTTCCCAAGGCTATTGTTTTTATCGCGGTCATCAGCGTGGTGAATGTCAGGCGTGGCGAGCATCCCGCTGCCGGACACCCGGCTGCAGCTGAACTCAGGCCAGCGGCGGCTGCCCATCCATCTCCCGCGCCGTCTCCACGATCAGTCGCCGCAGCCAGCGGTTGGCGGGGTTGTGCTGCAGCAAGGGACTCCAGGCCATCTTCAGCTCCAGCGGCGGAATGTCCAGCGGTGGTGCACGCAGCACGACGCGCGGGTTGTTGCCCTGCAGTTCCGCTGCCCGGGTGGGCAGGGTCACGATCAGGTCGTTCTGTTCTGCCAGCGTCATGGCGGCCTGGTAATGGCGTGTGAACACGCGGATCTGGCGCTTTTTCCCCAGACGGTTGAGCGCCGCGTCCACCCAGCCGAGACGCTGCACGTCATCCGGGTCGACGCCCACGCCCACGCCCATCCCTGTCTTGCTCACCCAGACATGGCTGGCCTGCAGGTAGCTGTCGAGGGTGAAATCGGCGAGCACCGGGTTGTTCGGGCTGAGCAGGCAGGAGAACGTGTCGTTCCACAGCGGGATCTGGTGAAAGGACTGGGGCATGATGTCGAAGCGGTTGATCACCATGTCGACCTTGCCGCGCTCCACGTCGAGAAAGCTCACGTCGGAGGGTGTCATGATATCCAGCGTGAGGCCGGGTGCCTGCGTCCGCAGCTTGCCGAGCACGCCGGGCAGGAGGGTGGATTCGGCGTAATCGCTCGCCATGATACGAAAGACCCGGGAGGCCGACTCGGGTTCGAACGCGGATTTCGGTTGTACGGCGCGCTCGATATTGGTGAGCACGTCGCGCACCAGGGGTTCGAGTTCCAGCGCCCGCTCCGTCGGCGTCATGCCGTCCGAGGTGCGCACCAGCAACGGGTCGTCGAACAGGTCGCGCAGTCGGCGCAGGCCGTTGCTCATGGCCGGTTGTGAGAGGTTGAGGGTGTGCGCCGCCTGGGTCACATTGCGTTCGCGCAGCAGGGCGTCGAGATACACCAGCAGGTTGAGGTCAATCCGGTTCAGTTGCATGGTCCAGTGCGCCTCGACCGCTACATTCATCTTGTGAATGCCAAATATAGCAGCCCCCCTTCCGTCTGAATACATATGCGGGCCGCCAAATGCCTGATACGCAGGCGCTGCATGCTCTATAATCGTCCGCCTGCGGATGGTGCAGACACGGTCCGTTTTCACGACTGCCGTCAAAGAGGATATCGCCCCGATGAGCAATTACCACGCCCCACTGGACGACATGACGTTTCTCATCGACGAGGTGCTGACAGCGGGGGATACGCTGGGCCACCTGCCGCGCTTCGCCGATCTCGGTGTCGGGCCGGAGCTCACCGCGGCGGTGCTGGGCGAGGGTGCGAAGTTCGCAGCCGACGTCCTGGCGCCCCTGCGCCGGGTGGGCGATCAACAGCCGGCGACCTGCGCCGACGGTGCCGTGACCATCTCGCCTGGCTATGGCCATGCCCTGCGCCAGCTCGCAGCGGGTGGCTGGTTCGGCATAGCCGCTTCCGCCGAGCACGGCGGGCAGGGGCTGCCCGAACTGTATGGCACGGCGGCCTGCGAGATGTGGAACGCGGCGGATATGGCCTTTGCCCTCGCACCTTTTCTCAGCAGCGGCGCCGCACTCGCGATCGAGAGTCACGGCACGGACGCGCAGAAGGCACGTTATCTGGAGAAACTGCACACGGGTGAGTGGACCGGCACCATGAATCTCACCGAATCCGGCGCGGGGTCGGATCTCGGCGTCCTCAAAACGCGCGCCGAGCCCCGGGGGGATCACTACCTGATACGCGGCCAGAAGATCTACATCACCTGGGGGGATCACGACGCCGCGGACAACATCGTCCATCTCGTCCTCGCCAAGCTGCCGGGCGCACCGGAGGGCACCCGCGGCATTTCCCTGTTCATCGTGCCCAAGTTCCTGGCGGACGATGCGGGCGGCCCGGGCAAGCGCAACGATGTCTACCCGGTCTCCTGCGAACACAAGCTGGGAATTCACGGTAGCCCCACCTGCGTCATGGCCTTCGGCGACAATGAGGGCGCGATCGGCTATCTGCTCGGCGAGGAGAACCAGGGCCTTGCCTGCATGTTCACCATGATGAACGAGGCGCGGCTCAAGGTCGGGCTGCAGGGGCTCGGTGCCGCCGAGGGTGCCTACCAGAAGGCCGTGGCCTATGCCCGGGAGCGGGTGCAGGGTGGCGTGCCGATTATCCGACATGCGGATGTCAAGCGCATGCTCCTGACCATGCGCTCGCTGAATGAGGCGATGCGCGCGCTGGCCTACAGCGAGGCGGTCACGATGGATGTGGCGCACTACGGCGCGGAAGACGAGCGACCGGCTCAGCAGGCCCGGGTCGACCTGATGATACCGGTCATCAAGGGCTGGATGACGGAGGTCGGCCAGGAGCTGACCTCCCTCGGCGTGCAGGTGCACGGCGGCATGGGTTATGTCGAGGAGACCGGTGCTGCGCAGTATCTGAGGGATGTGCGCATCACCTCCATCTACGAGGGGACCAACGGCATACAGGCCGGCGACCTGCTCGGACGCAAACTCGTGCGCGACGGCGGCGGCGCAATGCAGGCGGTGCACGATGCCATTGCCGCCACCCGTGAGGAGCTGGCAGAAGGCGGCTGCGATGTCCTGGCGGCGGCGCTGGCGGAGGCACTCGCCGATCATGTGCGAAGCACTGCGGACCTGCTGGCGCTGCACGCCCACTCGGCGGAAGCTGCGCAGGGCCTGGCCTTTGATTACATGATGCAGACGGGCTACCTGTTCGGCGGCTGGCAGCTGTTGCGCGGCGCAGGGGTGGCGGCGGCGCGGATCAATGCCGGCGACGACAATCCCTTCTATCCGCGCAAGGTGGCCACCGCTCGCTACTACGCACAGTTCATTCTGCCGCGCTGTCGCGCCGCGGCCACGGCGATCGCCGGCGCGGCGGACGCGCTGGTGGACTACCGCGAGGACTGGCTGTGAGTGAGGCGATGTCGGCAGTCAGCACGCCCGACCTGACGGATGCCCACCCGCAGGCACAGGCGCTGGAGTTGCAGTGGCGCAACTACGGCGGCGTCGCGGGTTTTTCCGGCCGGGCGGTGACCATCAAGTGTCATGAGGACAACTCGCTGCTCAAGGCGGCGGTCGCCGAACCGGGTGAAGGCCGGGTGCTGGTAGTGGACGGGGGCGCTTCCCTGCGTCGCGCACTGCTCGGTGACATGCTGGCGGCAACGGCGGCGGATAACGGCTGGTCGGGTTTCGTGATCGCCGGTGCGGTGCGTGACGTCGACGAACTGGCGGTCACGGCGGTGGGGATCAAGGCCCTGGGGGCCTGCCCGCTGCGCACGGACAAGCGCGGCGAGGGGCAGCGCGATATCGTCATCTCGCTGGGGGGTGTGTGCATTGCCCCCGGCGCTTTCATCTACGCTGACAACAACGGCGTCATCTGCAGCGACGGGGCATTGCTCTAGGCATCATGGCCTACCGATTCGCGAGGCGATGGCGAGCGACCGCGGGTCCGCGCCTCAGCTGAAGCGCATCGACAGATCCAGCGCCCGGACATCCTTGGTCAGGGCCCCGATGGAAATGAAATCGACCCCGGTCGCGGCGATCGCCGACAGCGATTCCAGCGTCACGTTGCCGGATGCCTCCAGCTCGCAGCGCCCGGCCGCCAGCGCCACGGCGTCGCGCATGGCATCGAGGGCGAAGTTGTCGAGCATGACCCGCTCTACCCCGGCGTCAATCGCCTCCCGCAGTTCATCCAGCGTCTCCACCTCGACTTCCACCGGCCTTTCCGGCGCGAGGCGCCGCGCCGCGCTGACTGCTTCCGCGATGCCACCGCTGGCCGCGATATGGTTCTCCTTGATGAGAAAGGCGTCGTACAACCCCAGGCGATGGTTGTCGCAGCCGCCACAGCTGACGGCGTACTTCTGTGCCATGCGCAGGCCTGGGAGGGTCTTGCGCGTGTCCAGCAGCCGCGTCGGCTGGCCTTCGATGCGCTGTCGGTAGCGGTCGCAGCGCGTCGCCGTACCGGACAGGGTCTGCAGGAAATTCAGGGCGGTGCGTTCGGCGGTGAGCAGCGCCTGCGCCGGGCCCGACACGGTGAACAGGGACTGGCCGGGTACCAGGACGTCGCCGTCCTGTGCCTGCCAGTCGAGACGGCAGCGATCATCCACCCTGGCGAATACTGCATTCGCCCAGGCCTGTCCGCAGAGCACGCCGGCCTCGCGTGTGATCACCCGGGCAGAGGCGGTGCTGTCCGGCGGGATCAGGCCGGCGCTGATGTCGCCGCTGCCGATATCCTCGGCGAGGGCGCGGGCGACGTCGCCATCGATCACCTGTTGTGGTACCTGCAACTGTGGTTTCATGCGCGTAGCCTGATGCTCGCTTCCGGGATGGGCCGGGATGATAGCAGGCGCGTCGGGCGTCGTCAGTGAAATAGCGGGGGCCGATCAGCTGTGCTGCCGACCGGGTCTGTCTGGAGGGGACCGTGCATGGAATTTGCTGTCGAGGAGGGGCGTGTGCCCCAGGCGCGCTGGTGTCCCTCGCCAAACTGCAATGCGCGGCCCCCCGGCTGCGTGCCGGAGCTTGTGGTACTGCACAACATCTCGTTGCCACCCGGTGAATTCGGCACGGGCTGCGTCGAGGCCTTCTTCTGCAATTCGCTGGATGCCTCGGCGCACCCCTGGTTTGCCAACATCAACGGTGTACAGGTGTCCGCGCATTTTCTCGTCGATCGTCACGGCGCGCTCACCCAGTTCGTCAACTGTGACCAGCGCGCCTGGCACGCGGGGGTGTCGCTGTACTGCGGGCGTGAGGCCTGCAACGACTTCAGTATCGGGATCGAGCTGGAGGGGACGGACAGCACGCCCTACACCGATGCCCAGTACGATGCGCTGTCGGCGCTGATTCCCGCGCTCTTCGAGGCCTACCCGGCCCTGGCGCCGGAGCACATTGTCGGCCACTGCGATATTGCGCCGGGGCGCAAGACCGATCCGGGACCCGCGTTCGACTGGGCCAGGCTGCGCCGTATGCTGGCTGAGCGAGGCGTTTGCTGACGCGCGCCCAAGGAATCATCAGATCCGATCGCCGTTCCACCACATATGGCACTTTCTGCTAATCTTGCTATAAAAAATCGAGCGGGGTGACGCGGGCGATGGCGGCACACGACAACACCAGCACCGTGACCGGCCCTGGCCGCGTACCACTCAGTGGCGGTGGGGATGCCGAGATCCTGGTCTTCACCGTGGCGTTTCATCCCTGTCGCGAACGCATCGGCGCGCGGGCCGGGTTCCCGGTGCACCGCTCCGGCAACGTGATTACCCTCGGGCGCGATGCGCCGGAATTCAGTGCCGCCGCAGGCGATCCCGGCCGCGCACTGGGCGACGCGCATGTCAGTCGCCGGGCAGTGCGCATCACGGGCGGCGGTCTGCAGTGGAAGGTCTCCAGGCTGCAGGGCAGCAGTCGCCTGTGTGTGGACGGGCGCGACACCTTTTCCGACTCGGTCCTCGATGCCGCACGCCTGCGCGCGGGCGTGCGGCTCATGCTTGCGCACAGCGTGGTCCTCCTGCTGCGACTGGAGCCCGCCGCCGCACTCCCTCAGGCCGGTGCCTCTGTCGACGGCATGCTCGGCAGCAGTACCTATCTTCGCTCGCTGACGCAGCAGGTGACGCGCGCCGCCGCCATCGAAAGCGACGTACTGCTTCTCGGGCCCACCGGCACCGGAAAGGATCTGCTGGCGCGCTCGATCCATGCCCAGAGCCGACGCGCGGCCGGGCCCATGGTCGCGGTCAACGTGGCGGCCATCCCGGCGGAGCTCTCGGCGGCATCGCTTTTCGGCTCCGCCCGCGGAGCCTTTACCGGCGCCACTGATCGGCGACTAGGATATTTTGAACAGGCAAACGGCGGAACGCTTTTCCTCGACGAGATAGGCGACGCTCCAGAGAGCCTGCAGCCCCAGCTCCTGCGTGCGCTGGAGCAGCGCGAGGTGCAGGTGGTGGGCGGCGATATCCGTCCTTTTGATGCGCGCATCATTTCCGCAACGGACACGCCGATCGATGAAGACGGCGCGGATTTCCGCGCGGCGCTGCGGCATCGTCTCGGCGCCGTGGAGATTCGCCTGCTGCCGCTCTGCGAGCACCCCGAGGATATCGGTGTTCTCGCGGCCCACTACCTGGATGTGGCACTGCGCGACGCCCGGGGCGAGGATCTGTGGAGCAGCCTGGCCGCGAGCCCCATGACGGTCGCGCGTTGCGCGGGGCTGTTCGACCTGCTGCTGGCCCACCGCTGGCCGGGCAATGTCCGCGAGCTGGTCAACGTCACGCGGCAGGTCGCCATCTCGTCCGACCGCGACCTGCAGTTGCCGGCGGAACTGATCGACCGCCTGTCGGATGTCGCTGTTACCCGCGAGACCCTGTGTGACGGACAGCCGGTCGAGCGGCCGCCGGAGCGACCACTGGACGAGATCAGCGAGGCCGACTTTGCCGCCGTGTGGGAGGCCGGGCGTTACGAGGTCGCGCGGGTTGCCCGCAAGCTCGGAGTGTCCCGGCAGTCGGTGTACCGTCGCGTGCGGGAATCCCCCGATTACCGGCTCGCCAGCGATCTGACCCTGGATGAACTGCGCAGCGCACTGGCGGCGGCGCAGGGCGATTCGCGCGCGGCCGCTGCTAACCTTCGCGTGTCATTTACCGGCCTGCGCTCGCGCCTGCGGGAGCTTCGCTGTGTGGCGACGGCAGATGACACTGCGGATGCCGATGACTGACGGCGGCGCCGGCCGGCCGGTGGAGGCAGCGCCTTGAGGATCGGCCGCTATCGAATCCAGCGCCAGATTGCGCAGGGAGGTCAGGGCAGCGTCCTGCTCGGCTACGATCCGCAGCTGAGGCGCCCGGTCGCTATCAAGCTGTACCGGCTGCCGGATCAGCGTGAGAGCCGGCGT
>JAWLGG010000104.1:0-8192 GCA_041685155.1 Chromatocurvus sp. | reverse complement strand
TTGCCGGGGACAGCAGTGCCTTACTGCGCACCTTCTTTCGTGCCCGGCGCGACGGTGCCAACTGCTAGCCTGCATGGCTCACCGATTCACGGCCGCAGCCGTGAATCGGTGAGCCATGCAGGCTAGACGCGCATCTACAGCCCCATGAGTTCAGCCCGGCGGATTTCCTCCGGGACCAGCCGGTCCACCGCCAGCGGCGGCGAGGGCCGGTTTTCCGCAATGAATCGCCACTGCAGCACGTTGTGGTAGTGGCGGATGTTCTGTACGTAGCGCACCGCTTCCCGTCCCCGGGCATAGCCGTGCCTGACCGTTCTGTAGTGCTCGCTGTGCTCCAGCTTTGGCAGGTGCTGCATGACGTCGGCCCAGAGGTTCGGGTCGCCGCCGCGGCGCTGCGTGATGACGCGGCCGTCTTCCAGGTGACCCATGCCGATGTTGTAGGCTGCCAGCGCCATCCAGGTGCGGTCGGGCTCCTTGATGCCGGCGGGCAGGCGACGCAGCAGGTCCTTGAAATAGCGCGCACCGCCGCGCAGGCTCTGCATGAGGTCTTCCCTGTCCTGTATGCCGAGTTCGTCGGCGGTGGACGTGGTGAGCATCATCATGCCGCGAACGCCGGTGTAGGACACCGCGGTCGGGTCCCAGTGCGACTCCTGGTAGGAAATCGCCGCCAGCAGTGCCCAGTCCAGCTGGTGTTCATTCGCCACCTGTTCGATGTGCGGTCGATAGGCGGGCAGCTCATTGCGCAGGTTGGCGAGGAAAGTCTGGGAGCCGACCCGGTTCAGGCTGTCCACGTGACCGAAGTAGGTCTGCCGCAGCTGCGCGAGGGTGCCATCCGCCTCCATGCGCGCAAGAAAGTCCTTCAGGTAGCGCTGCAGTGTTGCGCTCTCGCCGTGGGGAGTGAGGTACCAGACGACCTTCTGCTCGGGAGCGAGGTCGAAGGCGACGTCGAGGCGGGGGAGCAGGTTCTTCTGGATGCGAAACTCCACGGAGTCGACAATTGCCACATCCGCCTCTCCCCGCTCTACCTGCTCGAGGATGTCGACCACGTCGGTGCCCCTGATCGCCTGCCAGTCCAGCGCGATGCCTGTACTGCGCCGCAGGCTCTGCAGGCGCTCGATATGGCTGCTGTCCTCGAGGACGGCAATCTTCATTCCCGCGAGGTCTTCGGGCTGGCCGGGCCGGGGCCGGCCGACGCGATAGACCACCTGGGGGCGCTGGCGGTGATAGGTGGCGGATGTCGGGAAGTGGTTGCGCCGCTGGCTGGACAGCGTCAGGCCGGCACCGGCCATGTCCGCCTCGTCCCGGCGCAGCGCCCGGAACAGGCCGTCGAGGGTGAACGCCGTGCTCACCCGGAGGGAGACGCCGAGATCCTCGGCGACCAGCCTGGCGAGGTCGTACTCGAAGCCACGCGGCTCGCCGCGCTCCACGTAGTAGGTAGCGGGCCCGTTGCGGGTCACGAGGCGCAGCTCACCGCGCTCGACGATGCGCGACAGGCGGTCTCCCGGTTCTGCGCAGGCAGACAGGAACACGAGGATGGCGAGGCTGCCGTGCAGGCGCCAGTGACGAGACCCCTTGAGCATGCCCCATTGTACCGGCATTCCGCGCCCTGCTGTGGTTAACCCGATGCCGTCAAACAGGTACAATGCCGCCCTTTTCCGCAGCCCGGTCCGCGAGACGACAGCCATGCTTATCCTTCCCGGCCCACCGGCGCTATCCGGTTTCCGCCAGCGCAAACTGTCGGAGCGCGTCGGGGACGCGGCGCCGGGTGCCTCGGTGCTCTCCGGTCAGTTCCTGCATTTTGTCGATACCGCCGGGCTCCTGCCCGCGACGGCGGATGCGGTGCTGCGTTCGCTGCTGCACTACGGCGACGCCGGGGCGGGGCAGGCCCCCGCGCCGGCCATGCCGGTGGCCGACGCCGACGCCGGGACGGAGCTGGTCATCGCCGTGCCGCGACCGGGGACCATATCCCCGTGGTCGAGCAAGGCCACCGACATCGCCCACCACTGTGGTCTGTCTGCCGTGCGCCGCATCGAACGCGGCTGCGCCTACCTGCTGCACCTGCCGTCCGCACTGGAGCCGGCACAGCGTCTCGCTGCCCGCGCCTGCCTGTACGATCGCATGACCGAGGCCCTGCTGTCGCGCCCGGAGGACGCGGGCGTGCTGTTTGCGGCGGCAGAGCCGCGACAGCTGCTGAGCGTGGACATCCTCGGGGGCGGCGAGGCGGCACTTGAGGAGGCGAACGCGAACCTCGGACTGGCGCTGGCGGCGGACGAAGTGAGCTATCTGGTAGAGAGCTTTCAGCGACTGGGGCGCAACCCCACGGACGTCGAGCTGATGATGTTCGCCCAGGCCAACTCGGAACACTGCCGCCACAAGATCTTCAACGCCTCCTGGACGGTGGACGGGCACGCGCAGCCGCATTCGCTGTTCGACATGATCCGCAACACCCATTGCTGCGGCGGTGACAATGTACTGTCGGCCTATTCGGACAACGCCGCGGTGGTCCGCGGGGCGCGGGCCGAGCGCTTCTACCCGGCGCCGGAGGGCTCCACCTACGGCTATCGCAAGCAGGATGTGCACCTGCTGATGAAGGTGGAGACGCACAACCATCCGACCGCCATCGCACCATACTCCGGCGCGGGTACCGGCGCCGGCGGCGAGATACGCGACGAGGGGGCGGTGGGTCGCGGCTCCAAGCCCAAGGCCGGCCTCACCGGCTTCAGCGTGTCCAACCTGCGCCTGCCGGGAGCGCTGCAGCCCTGGGAGCATGACTACGGGAAGCCGGAGCGCAACGCGTCCGCCCTGCAGATCATGCTCGAGGGTCCCATTGGTGCCGCCGCCTTCAACAACGAGTTCGGCCGCCCTGGCCTGTGCGGCTATTTCCGCACCTTTGAGCAGGCGGTGCCGCTGCGCGGGGGCGGGTCGGCGCTGCGGGGATACCACAAGCCGATCATGCTGGCGGGGGGCTACGGCAATATCGCGCCGGAGCACGTGGAAAAAGGCGGTTTTGCGCCGGGGGCGAAACTCGTTGTGCTCGGCGGCCCCGCCATGCTCATCGGTCTCGGCGGCGGTGCAGCGTCATCCATCGACAGCGGCAGCGGCGAGGAAACGCTGGATTTTGCCTCGGTGCAGCGACAGAACCCGGAAATGGAGCGGCGCTGCCAGGAGGTGATCGACCGCTGCTGGCAGCTGGGAGAGGACAACCCCATCGCCTTTATCCACGACGTGGGCGCCGGGGGGCTGTCCAACGCGCTGCCGGAGCTGGTCAAGGATGGCGGTCGCGGGGGGAGCTTCGATCTGCGCGCCATTCCCAGCGATGAACCGGGCATGTCGCCGCTGGAGATCTGGTGCAACGAGAGCCAGGAGCGATACGTGCTGGCCATCGCGCCGGAGGATATCGACCGCTTCGAGGCCATCTGTGAGCGCGAGCGCTGCCCCTGTGCCGTGGTGGGAGAGGCCACTGAAGACCCGCACCTGACCCTGAGGGATGCGCACTTCGGCAACGCGCCGGTGGATATGCCCATGAGCGTGCTGTTCGGCAAGCCCCCGCGCATGCAGCGCAGGGCAGTGCGGCGGCAGGCCGTTGCGCCCCGCACGCCCGCGTTTCCGGCGCTGGACGAGGCGCTGCGACGGGTGCTGCAGCTGCCGGCGGTGGCCAGCAAGCAGTTCCTGATCACGATCGGCGACCGCACGGTGACCGGCCTGGTGTGTCGCGACCAGATGGTCGGTCCCTGGCAGGTGCCCGTCGCGGACTGTGCCATCACTGCGGTCTCCTACACCGGGTTTGCCGGCGAGGCCATGGCGATTGGCGAGCGCACGCCCCTGGCCCTGCTCAGCGGGCCGGCGGCGGCGCGCATGGCGGTGGCGGAGGCGATCACCAACCTCTGCGCCGCGCCTGTCGCGGCGCTGTCCGACATCGGGCTGTCGGCCAACTGGATGTGCGCCGCGGGCAGCGAGACCGAGGATGCCGTGCTGTTTGACAGCGTGCAGGCGGTGGGCATGGAATTCTGCCCGGCGCTGGGGCTGACCATTCCCGTGGGCAAGGACTCCATGTCCATGCGCACCAGCTGGCAGGAGAACGGCGAGGCACGCACGGTGACGGCGCCCGTCTCGCTGATTGTCTCGGCCTTCTGCCCGGTGCCGGATGTACGCCGCGCGGTGACGCCACAGCTGCAGCCTGAGGCGGATGCCGTGCTCCTGCTGCTGGACCTCGGTCGCGGCGCCCATCGCCTCGGCGGGTCTGCGCTGTGCCAGGTGCTGGGCGGCCTCGGTGAGGTGCCGCCGGATATCGATGAGACCGGGGACCTGCGGGGCCTGTTCGAGCTGGTGCAGGCCGGCCTTGCCGAGGGCTCCGTGCTCGCCTATCACGACCGCTCCGAGGGCGGTCTCGTCACCACCCTCCTGGAAATGGCCTTTGCCGGGCAGTGCGGGCTGGACCTCGATGTCGACGGCATCACGCGGGAGACTGCCCTGCCATTCCTTTTCAACGAGGAGGCGGGTGCGGTCGTGCAGGTGGTGGCGGCCGACCTGCCGGCCTGGCGGGCGCGGGCGCGGGCGCTGGGTATTGCCGACTGCCTCGCGGTCATCGGGCGCGCCGTGAGCGGCGACCGGATTCAGCTTGCCAGCGAAGGCGGGACGGTGCTGGCGTATCGGCGCGGCGAACTGCAGCGCCTGTGGAGCGGCACCAGCCATGCGATTGCGCGACTGCGCGACAACCCCGAGTGCGTGGACGAGGAGTTCGCGCGCATCGGCGAACCGGACCCGGGACTCAGCGCGCGCCTGACCTTCGACCCGGAAGAGGACATCTGCGCGCCGATGATTGCCAGCGGCATGCGACCCCGGGTAGCGGTCCTGCGCGAGCAGGGCGTCAACGGCCAGGTAGAGATGGCCGCCGCGTTCGACCGCGCCGGGTTTGCCGCGGTGGACGTGCACATGAGTGACCTGCTGTCGGGCCGCCAGCGGCTGGACACCTTCGACGGGATGGTCGCCTGTGGCGGCTTTTCCTACGGTGACGTGCTGGGCGCCGGCGAGGGCTGGGCCAAGACCATCCTGTTCAACAGTGAACTGCGGGAGGCCTTTGCCGCCTTCCTCGAGCGCCCCGCAACCTTTGCCCTCGGCGTGTGCAATGGCTGCCAGATGCTGTCTACGCTGCGCGAGCTGGTGCCGGGCAGCGAGCACTGGCCGCGCTTCCTGCGCAATCGAAGCGAGCAGTTCGAGTCGCGACTGTCCCTGGTGCGTATAGAGGCGAATCCGTCGCTGTTTCTCGCCGATATGGCCGGGTCCCACATGCCGGTGGCGGTGGCGCACGGCGAGGGCAGGGCGGCGTTTGCGACGGACGCGTCGCGGGCGCAGTGCGAGGCCACCGGCGCGGTCGCCCTGCGCTACCTCGAGAATGACCTGGCCGTGGCGATCCGCTACCCGGCAAACCCGAACGGTTCCGACGCCGGTATTGCCGGCGTCACCAGTCGCGATGGCCGCGTCACCCTCATGATGCCGCACCCCGAGCGCATGGTGCGCACCGTGCAGTATTCCTGGGCGCCGCCCGGGTGGGGCGAGAGCGCGCCCTGGCTGCGCCTGTTCCGCAATGCCCGGCGCTGGCTGGGTTGACGCCCCTTGTTACCCCGTCACCGTGGTCTATAATGACGGCTTTTTTCCCGCTGTGGGCCGGAGTCTGCCGCCCGCGCCGTTACCCAGAGCACCCTTATGCTGAATAAATACCCACTGTGGAAGTACCTGCTGGTCCTGGCGGTGCTGTTGCTCGGCCTGTTCTACGCCGCGCCCAACCTGTACACGCCGGATCCCGCCCTGCAGATAACGGGCGAGAGCAGCGCACAGGTGATTGACGAGGCCACCCTGAAGCGGGCGACCGACGCCCTCGATGAGGCCGGTATCAGCCACTTTGGCGAGGAGATCCAGCCGGACGGGCGCAACGCCCTGATCCGCCTGCGCGATCGCGATCGCCAGCTCGCCGCCCAGGCCCGGGTCTCCCGCGCTCTCGGCGACGGCTTCATTATTGCCCTGAATCTCGCCCAGACCACGCCGGCGTGGCTTTCCGATCTGGGTGCACAGCCCATGAAGCTGGGCCTGGATCTCAGCGGTGGCGTGCACTTCAAGCTGGAAGTGGATACCGCGGCCGCGGTCGAGCGCCGCATGGAGTACTACCTCAACGCCATTAAGCGCAGCCTGCGGGAAGAACGTATTCGCGGTCGTGTCGCCCTCGACGGCGAGCGGGTGGTCGCCGCCCAGTTCCGTACGGAGGCCGATCGCGAGGCCGCCCGCGACCTGGTGTCGGAGAATCACCCGGAGCTCCTGCTGGACCGGGAATCCGGCGGCGACACGTTTACATTGCGCTCGGAAATGACCCAGGAGACCGTGGACGAGATCATCAACTATGCGGTGAGCCAGAACCTCACTACCCTGCGCAACCGGGTCAACGAGCTGGGCGTATCCGAGCCGCTGGTGCAGCGCCAGGGCCGCAACCGCATCGTGGTCGAGCTGCCGGGCATACAGGATACCGCCGAGGCCAAGCGCATCCTGGGCAAGGTGGCCAACCTGGAGTTCCGCCTTGTGGCGCGGCCCGATGCCGAGGCCCTAGACAGGCAGCGCTTCGAGTACCGCAGCGACGACCGCGAGGGCATGACCGAGTGGCTGGAACGCGACGTGATCATCACCGGCGAGCGGGTCTCCAATGCCCAGGCCAGCTTCGACGAGAACGGCCGGCCCAACGTGCAGATCAGTCTCGACAGCGAAGGGGGCACGCTGATGTCCCGGGCCACCCGCGACAATATCAAGCGGCGCATGGGCGTGCTGTTCATCGAGCGCAAGTTCCGCACCCGCTACGAGACGGGCGAGGACGGCAGCGAGGAGATCATCAAGGTTCCCTATGACGAGAAGAAGATCCTGACCGCGCCCGTCATACAGAGCGCGCTGGGTGCGCAGTTCCAGATTACCGGACTCGACAGCCCCATGGAGGCGGCGGAGCTCGCCCTGATGCTGCGCGCCGGTGCCCTGGCGGCACCGGTGTCCTTTGTCGAGGAGCGCACCGTGGGTCCGTCGCTGGGTGCGGAGAACATTCGCCTGGGCGTGAAGTCCGTGCAGTATGGCCTCGCCCTGGTGGTGCTTTTCATGGTGCTGTACTACCGGGTGTTCGGTATCTGCGCGGTGGTGGCGCTGACCAGTAACCTCATCCTGCTCATTGCCTTCATGTCCATGATCGGTGCGACGCTGACGCTGCCGGGTATTGCGGGCATCGTGCTCACCGTGGGCATGGCGGTGGACGCCAACGTACTGATCTTCTCGCGCATCCGCGAGGAACTGCGCGCCGGACTGTCGCCGCAGATGGCAATTCACTCGGGCTACGGCCGCGCGGTGGTGACCATTCTTGACGCCAACGTCACCACGCTGATCGTGGCGGTGATCCTCTATGCCGTGGGTACCGGGCCGATCAAGGGCTTTGCGGTCACGCTGTCGGTCGGCATCCTCACCTCCATGTTCACAGCCATCATGGGCACGCGGGCACTGGTCAACCTCATCTACGGAGGGCGCAGGCTCAAGAGCCTGTCCATCGGCACCGACATCGTGCAGGAGGCGCGCTCATGAAACAGATCAACTTTATGGGCCAGCGGCGAATCGCCGTCATTGTGTCATCCGTGCTGCTCCTGATCTCCATTGCTTCCCTGGTAATGAACCAGCTGGAGTGGGGGCTGGATTTCACCGGCGGGACACTGGTCGAGGTGCAGTATGGCGATTCCGCCGATCTCAACGCCATTCGCAGCACCATGGACAGTGCCGGCTACGAGGGCGCGATGGTGGTGAGCTTCGGCACCGACCGGGACGTGCTTATACGCCTGCCTGCAGACCTCGACGCCGACGGCAACGCCGTCCTCGGGGTTCTGCGGGACGCCAGCGACGGCGATGTCGAGCTGCAGCGTACCGAATTTGTCGGTCCGCAGGTCGGTGACGAACTGCGCGAGCAGGGCGGTCTTGCCATGCTGCTGGCGCTGGGCCTGGTCATGCTCTACATCGGCTTTCGCTTCCAGCTCAAGTTTGCCGTGGGTGCGGTGGCCGCGCTGATCCACGACGTGATACTGGTGCTGGGCTTTTTCTCGGTGCTGCGGCTGGACTTCGATCTCACGGTGCTCGCCGCGCTGCTCGCCGTGATTGGCTATTCTCTCAACGACACCATTGTGGTTGCC
>JAWLGG010000103.1:0-8241 GCA_041685155.1 Chromatocurvus sp. | reverse complement strand
GCTGGGCCAGCGGGTGCCGGGGTGCCGGCGGCAAACGCCCGCTGCTCGCTGTACCAGTGCCGGAATCGGGGTTCCCCATCCTGCACCAGGGCCGCCAGCCATAGCCGGGCCTGCTGCTGCGCTTCGCCCGGACGAATCCCGGTCCGCGCCTCCGCGGCCGTATCGCGCAGGGTGGCAGCAGCCTGCAGCAGGGAAGAGACCCCGGTCTGTTCTGCCATCGCGACCGGCGCCAGCAGGCAGGCAAGCAGCGCCAGCGCCTGTGCGAGGCCCGCGCCCGCGCGGCAGTGGCGTCGCCGATGTGGCCGTCGGCTGTCCCCCGGGATCACAGCAGTCGGCAGCTGAGTTCTACCGGTGTCAGGGCGTCCCCGCGGGGCAGGCGGCGTACGACTCTCGACCCCCGGTAGGCGTTGTGGGAACACCTCGCCTCGACATCAGAGGGGGCGATATCCACGGGCAGCGTCAGACGGAACCGGCCGCGCCGGTCGGTGACCGCGACAAAATCCATGAGCGTCGTGGCGACAACGACAGTCGCCCCCCGGATGTAATTGCCGTCGTCATCCTTTGCGGCGCCGAAATACACGTTAGCAGGTGCATCGTCGTTACTGGTGGCGCTGAAATCCGAATACAGCTGGGCTTTACCGGGGGCAGTAAAACCCAGGGTGATGACGGCCAGAAGCAGTCCGGATAAGCACCGCTTGCGCATTACAACCCTCCAGGCTTGCGTGTGGGCATACGCATCCAGGCGCTCAGCCCGCACCCGCAAGAAAAAAATCCCGCATGAGGACGGCGCTCCCGATCAGCGCCAGTGCCGCGACCGAGGGTGCGCGGGCGATCCACCGTTCGGGAAGTCCCCACAGGCCTGCGGCCAGTCCGCCAGCCAACGCCGGCACCAGGGCCACCAGTACCAGCCCATACCAGGTCATGGCTGGACCGTGATCCTCAGCGAGAGGCGTGAAGGACCACAGGCCCTCCAGAGGATAGTAAATCAGCAGGGGAATCTCCAATGCCAGCAGGCACAGATAGGCCAGGCAGAAAATCATCAGAAAGGCGGCATAAAAGGCACGCATTACAGGCCACGCAGATTGTTGAGCAGGTGGCCGACGATGAAATTGAACCAGACGACCGAGGCGAGCAGAGCGGTCAGCAGCGTGCGGCCTGCGGATGCCTCCCCGTTGCGCCAAAGATGGCGGTATAGCGGCAGCGAGGCAAGGCCGATGGCGGCCCAGTGTTCCTTGATCTCGAACAGACCTATGGCCCAGGGCAGGCGCATTTCCACGAGGGCAATACGTACATCCAGCCGGTATGTGGGATAGATGAGTGCCCCCAGGACAAAGGTCACGAGATAGGCCACCACAATCGCGTTAGCCATGACCGATCCGTCGATCGCCCGGTAGCGACGGAAAAAGCCGGAACCTGCCAGCCCCACCGGTGCGGAGGCCGCAACCTGGTGAGACAGCCCGCCCAGCAGCACGACAGCCGCCAGCCCGTGTACGATAAGCATTGTGACGGTCAGGAGCATCAGGCCGCCGCCAGCCTGGCCGCCTGCGCAATCGCCTCCCCGAGGCTTCCCGCCTCCGCCTTCCCCGTCCCCGCCAGGTCAAGCGCCGTACCGTGGTCCACGGAGGTGCGCACGATGGGCAGCCCCAGGGTGATGTTCACTGCTGCGCCGAAGCCGGCATACTTTAGCACCGGAAGCCCCTGGTCGTGGTACATCGCCAGCACCGCATCCATGCCCTTGAGCGCGCGGGGCGTGAACGCGGTGTCTGCGGGCAGCGGCCCGGTGAGCTGCATGCCCCTGGCGCGCAGCGCCTCCAGCACCGGCGTGATGGTCTCGATCTCTTCGCGCCCCAGGTGGCCGCCCTCTCCGGCGTGGGGGTTCAGCCCGAGTACCGCAATCTGCGGTGCGGCAATGCCGAAACGCCGCTGCAGGTCGCCGTGCAGGATCTCGAGGGTTCTCGATAGGCTGTCGCCGGTAATCGCCGCCGGCACGTCGGCGAGTGCCAGGTGGGTCGTCGCCAGCGCCACGCGCAGTCCGCCGGCGGCCAGCAGCATGACGACCCGCGGCGTGCCGGTCTTCTCCGCCAGGTATTCCGTGTGGCCGCTGAACGGGATGCCGGCGTCGCTGATGATGGATTTCTGCACCGGGCAGGTGACCATGGCAGAAAACTCTCCGCTCATGCAGCCGGCAATGGCAATGTCCAGGGTTTCCAGTACATAGGCCGCGTTGCGTGTGTCCAGCGTACCGGCGCATACCGGCGCGCGCAGGGGGCAGTGTCTGACAGCCAGGGTGCCGGCGGGAGAGGGTTCTGATGGGGCGCCAGAAACCGGGGCGTTGAGCAAGCGGATATCCAGCTTGAGGGCATGGGCGCGCGCCGCCAGCAGCTCCCGGTCGGCAATCGCGAGCAGAGGGCCCGACTGCGGCTGCATGGCCGCCATCAGCAGGATGTCCGGGCCTATCCCCGCGGGCTCTCCCGCTGTGATGGCGATGGGCTGCATCATGGCATTCTCTTCCGACGACCCCGGGAACTCAAGACCCCGCGAGACCTACTTGATGTCGACAAACGCCTCGTCGCGGATCTGCTGCAGCCAGGCTTCCAGCTCCTCGTCGTACTTGCGCTGGTGCAGGAACTCCGTCGCCCGCGCGATGCGCGACTCCCGGGTCGTATCCTTAACGCGGCGGTCTTCTACCTGGATGATGTGCCAGCCGAACTGGCTGCGCACGGGGGGTGATATCTCGCCGACCTCCGTGGATGCCATCATGTTCTCGAACTCCGGCACCATCTGCCCTCTGCTGGTCCAGCCCAGGGAGCCGCCTTCGGAGGCCGAGCCGATATCCTCGGAATGTTCCCGCGCCAGATCGGAAAAGTCGGCCTCGCCGTCCTCCACCTGGCGCTTCAGACCGGCGATTTGCTCGCGGGCCTGCTCATCCGAGAGGATCTCCGAGGGCTTGATGAGGATGTGCCGGACAAGTGTCTGCTTCTCGGATTGCTCGCCACCTCGCTTGTTGTTGAGGTTGACCAGGTGGAAACCGCTCGGCGAGCGAAACACGTCGGTGGTTTCGCCGACTTCCAGCCCGGCGACGACGTCCTGGTACAGCGAGGGCAGGTCGTCCATCTTGCGCCAGCCCAGGTCGCCACCGGTGTACCGGAACTCGTCCTCGCTGCTCGCAATGACCTCGTCGAAGCGTGCGCCGTCGCGAATGCGGGCAAGCAACTGCTCGGTGTGCTCCCGCGCGGCTTCCTCGAACCCGGCTGGCGCATCGGAGGGTACCGCCAGCAGCGCGTGCACCACGCGATATTCGGGCTGTACCAGTTTCTGACCTTCCTCCGTCTCGAGAAAATTCTCCACTTCCTGTTCGGAGATCGACACGCGCTGGTTGACGTTGCCCATCTGCACACGCTGCAAGATCATCTCTTCGCGCACCTGTTCGCGCATGGCGACGTAGGAGCGTCCCTCCTGCTCCAGGGCCTGGCGGAACTGGTCGAGATTCATGCGGTTCTGGGCCGCGACGCGCTGCATGGCGTTGTCCAGCTCCGCGTCGGAAATCCGCACGCCGTAGCGGCGTCCCATCTGCATCTGGATGCTGTCCAGCACCAGTCGGTCGAGGGTCTCGCGGATCACCTCGTCCTCCGGTGGGGCATCAATGCCCCGCGCCTCGAGGTTCTGGTTCACCGTTGCCAGGCGCTCGCGCAGTTCGCTGGCGAGGATGATGTCGTCGTCGACGATGGCGACGATCTGGTCGAGCATCTGGGTTTCGGCCTGCAGTGTAGGGCCTTGCAGGAGAGCCAGCGCGGTGCCGCAGGCAGCCGCGAGGCGGACGAGAAGGTGTCTAATTGTCACGTGGTCGGAACCCCCGGATCATGTCTGTCATCAGTTCCTCGACCTGGCTGCCGACGCCGCCGAGACCCTTGAGGACGAACTGCACCTGCAGGGCGCGTTCCCGCTCAAGGTTGGGTGCGTTGAAGTCGGGAAAGGCCCCACGCGCGGTATCGAAATAGCGCAGGTGCAGGAAACGAATTTTAAAGCAGCAGCTATCATATTCGATGCCGAACATATCTTCCACGCTGCGATCGGCCTGCATGCTGTAATTCCAGGCCGCAAACACCCGCCATTCATCGTTGACGGGGTAGTAGGTGGATATGTGGGCCTGCGCCGTTACCGGTTGGTCGCCTACAAGAGCGACAGGCCGGCGATAGGTATAGCCAATGTTGATAAGGTGCCCGTCATCGCGCTCATAGTTGGCCTGGGCGTTGCCGGCGTTCATCTTTCCAGTGGATGCGTCGTACTGGGCGCTGGCTCTGAGACTTAGACGCTCATTGGGGAAAAAGTTCAGCTCGCCGGCCATCTCCGAGTTGGAGCGCTGCAGCTCGGGCGCGCCCGGCGTCACGCGCACGCGACGGTTCTCGAAGTACACGATCTGCCCGAGGCTGGCATTGAACAGCTCGCTGCCGTCCTCACCGCTTAGGAATCGGGTGGTGAGGCCGATCGCCAGCTGGTTGGCATCATCCAGTCGGTCGCGGCCGGAAAAGCGCGTGTCGCGAAACAGCTGGTTGTAGGTGAAGGTCAGCTCGGCGCTGTCGAAGTCGGGCTGGTCGCGCTGGTCCTCATAGCTGCTGTACAGGTAGTAGAGGCGCGGCTCGAGGGTCTGTATCAGCGGACGGTTGGCAAACAGGAAGTCGCGCTCGAAATACAGACCACCGTCCATGCTCACGAGGGCGGAGGCCGCGCCCGGCGTGTTGTTGTCCGAGAGCGTATTGTCCTCCAGCGAATACTGCAGCAGCCGGTACTTTGCGGTGGTGCGCAGGAAGCCCGACTCCCAGAGCATGGGATAGGCCGCGCCCGCCTCGGCATACAGTCTCTGGCCGACCACCAGGTCCTCGCTGCTGTCGAAGTTGGAGTACTGCGCGAGCAGGATCGGGTCGAGGTTGAAGGGCTCCCGGTTACTGCGTCTCTGCAGGGTGATCTGCGGCAGCTTCTTGTAGTCGTTGCGGATGTCGTCGGCCAGTGACTGGAACTGCTGCGCCTCGAGATTGACCAGCCAGTCGCCGCCGAGATAGTCCAGGCTGGCAAGCTGCAGCAGGTTGACCTCGCGCCGGGTCTCGAGGTTGGATGTCTCAAGATCCCGAATGAAATTGACGTCGCTGACCTCGGAATAATCAATCCGTGAGCGCCAGCGCTGCTCGTACAGTCCATTGTGCTGCACGCGGGCGAGCCAGCGATCGGCACCGTCGTCGTTTGGGGAATCCGACTCGAACTGTTCATCGTCGGGCAGGTAGCTGCCACCCACCAGCCAGGTTCCCTGTTTCGGGTCCAGATAACGTGCCTGCAGCTCGTGGTTGAGGCCGCGCTCCTGTATGTAGCGCGGCGTATAGAGCAGATCGTACTCGGGCGCCAGGTTCAGGTAGAAGGGGACGGTTATATCCAGGCCCCCACGGCTGTCGTTGCCGGCGGTGGGGAAGAGGAATCCGGTGCGACGGCGGTCGTCGATGGGAAAACTCAGCCAGGGTGTGTAGAAGAATGGGACGCCGCCGGCGGAGAGTACGGCACCGCGGGCAACGCCGCGGCCGGTGTCCGGATTCAGGGTCATCTGCCGGGTCTCCAGCAGCCAGTCGGCATTGCCGGGCGCGCAGTAGGTCAGGGAGCCATCCTCCACCCGGATCAGGTTATCCGCATCCCGGCTGAGCAGAGCGGCACTGCCGCGCATGTGCTGGTCGTGCAGGACAAACTGGCTGTCCTCGAGCTGGGCCTCGCCCGTGCGGGAGAAGAATTCGCCACGACTGCCCTGCAGCAGGATACCCGGCTCGCGCAGGGTGATGTTGCCCTCAAGGCTGCCCCTGGCAGACTCGCGGTCGTACCTGGCACTGTCGCCGCGCAGGTCTCGGTAGCCCTGGGTCACCTCGACACCGCCCTCGAGGCGCACGGTGTCCCCCTGCATCTCGCTGCGACTGGCGGTGGCCTCGATATCCGAGGTGTCGGGATCGCCGCTGTCATCGAGGCCGGCCTTGGGGTCGACATAGGCACCGCCGCACAGGCGGCAGTGGCGGTCGCGCAGGGCGTTCGGCAGCTCGTCATACGGGACCCAGTCCAGCGGGTAGCCCGCTTCCACCACTTCCTCGCGCAGTATCTCTGCGGGGGTGTTGCCGGGGTTCGTGGATGTAGGCGGCAAGGCGTCGTCCGCATCGGGCGTGCTGCGCGCCGCGGTGTCGCTGCTGGCGCACTCGACGTCACTGCTGGCCTCGCAGGCAGGCGCGTTGCTATCCTGCGGCCAGCCCGCAACCGGAGCGAGCAGAAGCGCGGCGAGGGCGAGTCGGCGCAGCGCCCGACGGAAAGCGGTTGGCAGTGTCATGGCAGGGGTGAAATGCGTCTTGCTCGCCCGGAATTTGAATGAGGAACACCAGTGCGTGCGATGATAAAGCATCAACCGGCGATTGTCCGGGAAAAAGACAGCAGGGCCAGTGCGGGTATTCGTGCCTGATGCGTCCGATCCCTGAGTCCCTGTTGCCCTGGGTGCACACGGCACTCGCGCCGGAATCCCTGGTCACGGATCTTCGTCCAGTGGCCGGCGACGCGAGTTTCCGCCGCTATTTTCGCGTGCAGACTGACGTGCGCAGTGCGATTGTCTGCGAATCGCCCCCCGGGCAGGAGAAGAATGCCGAGTTTCTTGCCGTGCGCCACCTGCTCGAGGGCGCCGGAGTCCGGGTGCCGGCGCTGGTTGCCGTCGACATCGGGCGTGGCTTTTTCGTGCTGGAGGACCTGGGCGATGCGCAGCTGTTGCCGGCATTGACCGATGGCGCTGCCGATGCCCTGTACGCCCGCACGCGGCAGATGCTCGTGGCGCTGGCGACCGCGGAGGTACCGCAGGTCGGCGCGGGGGCGGTACCCGGGTATTCTCGGGAGCTGCTGCGGCAGGAGATGGATCTCTTTCCGGCCTGGTTTGTCTGTCGGCTGCTGGGCGCACCGGCCGGCGAGCCACCACCGGAGGTGTTTGACGCGCTCTGCGCCCGCCTGCTGGAGAGTGCCTCTGCCCAGCCCAGGGTGCTGGTTCACCGTGACTTTCACAGCCGCAACCTGATGCTGCTGTCGGATGGCGAACTGGCCACCATTGACTTTCAGGACGCGGTGATGGGCCCGCTGACCTACGATATCGCGTCCCTGTTCAAGGATTGTTACCTGCGCTGGCCGCGGCCGCGGGTCGAACAATGGGTCCTGGCCCTGCGCGACGAACTGCGCGGCGCAGGCTTCGACATCGACGGTGACCTTGCGGCGGACGCCAGCTTCCTGCGAGCCTTCGACCTCATGGGGCTGCAGCGGCACATCAAGGTGCTGGGGATTTTTGCACGCCTGCATCTGCGCGACGGCAAGGACGCCTACCTCGCGGACCTGCCGCGGGTGGTTGCCTACGTTGAGGAGGTGTTCGACCTGTACCCGGATGAGCCGGCGCTGCAGGCTTTTGCGGACTGGTTCCGTAGGGTGCTTCGGCCCGCGATGCGTCGGCAGTCCTGGTGGCAGGCCGCCGAAGAGTCCGGTGAATAGCCGCATGCAGGCGATGATCCTGGCGGCGGGTCGGGGCGAGCGAATGCGACCGCTGACCGACCACACGCCCAAGCCATTGCTGCGCATCCGCGGTGTTCCGCTGATCGAGCACCATATCCGCCGGCTGACGACTTCGGGTGTTACCGACCTGGTGATAAATGTGTCGCACCTGGGTGAGCAGATCATGGACTGGGGTGGCGATGGCAGTCGCTGGGGTGCGCGCATCACCTGGTCTAAAGAGGCGCAGCCCCTGGAGACTGCGGGCGGGATTCTGCGGGCGCTGCCACTGCTGTCGGGCGATGCCTTCCTGGTCGTCAATGGCGATGTCTGGATGGATTACGATGTGCAGGCACTCGTGAAGCGCGCCCGCGTGCTGCCCGCGCGCAGCGCTCATCTGCTCTTCGCCGCGAATCCGCCGCACCACCAGGGCGGTGATTTTGCGCTGGATGGGGAGCGGGTGGTGCCCGCCAGCGCCGAGTACTCCAGTGTGACTTTTACCGGGGTCGGCGCCTATCGCCGCGATTTCTTCGATGACGCCGATGCCGCGGCCCGCAGTGGTCCCCTGCGGCCGCTGTTCGAGCGCGCCATCGCGGAGGGGCGACTGTTCGGCGAATGCCACGCCGGGCACTGGGTGGATGTGGGCACGCCGGAGCGCCTTGCTGGGGTCCGGTCCCGGACCAGGTCCGGGTCCAGACCCCCAAAGGGGGG
>JAWLGG010000102.1:0-8294 GCA_041685155.1 Chromatocurvus sp. | reverse complement strand
GTCTTCGTACTCCTGGTAGAAGACCGCAGCATTGGCCTGCATCCTGCCGTCCAGAAGCGTGGCCTTGGTACCGAATTCGTAGGAGAGCACCGACTCCTGTGTCGCCGGGACCAGCGCCGACTGTACGGACGCCGTAATTGCTGGAAAGCTGCCGGCCTTGTAGCCTCTGGATACATTCAGGTAGAGAAGCGTGTCCAGGTTCGGTCGATAGTCGGCGCCGATCTTCCAGGAGACGTTATCCTCGGAAAGCTCTGAGAGAAAAGGATCGCCGGGGAGAAACTGGTCGTTCAGGGTGTAGCAGTCCCTGGGACTCAGCTCTATGCGCTGACCGCCAATCAACTCACCCAGCAAAGTGAACAGCTCCGCCACCCGGCCATCGCCAGGGCTGTAACCGCAGATTTCGGTATCGTTGGTGGTATCCGTATAGCGGGCACCGGCACGCAGCGTCAGATCTTCACTGATGTCGTATTCGACGTTGCCGAACACCGCATAGTTCTCGATATCCGCCGTCGAATCGATGCCGCTGATGTTGATGAACAGGTTCGCTGCATTGCTCAGGGAGTTGTCTGCATAGGCAATATGCTGGTCTTCCTTTATCTTCGCCGTGTCGTAGTTCGCGCCCAGTGTCCAGCGCACGCTTGCTCCCAGCGCACTGGCGTTGGAGAGCCGTATCTCCTGATTGAAGGTACGCATCTCACCCTCATCCTTCGGATTGTCCGCAAACTGCGGCGCGCCTCCGTCAAGATCGGTCACCGGATCCTGGTCGAGACGGTTGTAGGTTGAGAGCGAGGTCAGGGTCACGCTGTCCGTGATCGCATAATCGATTCGGAACGACGCTTGCATCATAGTGCGATCGCCTTCCGGATAGGGATCCGGCGTCCAGTCTGCCAGCCGTGCATTGTTCGAAGGTATCAGCGGATAACTGGCTTCCGCATCCGTCGGCGCACCCGCGGCACTGGGAATGATTGTGATGACCTGCTTGGCCTGCGGGTCGGAGGTGTCTATGGAGCCGTTCAGGTTCAAGGACAGGGACAGCCGCTCCGTCGGCCTGGACTCGAGTATGAATCGCGCTGCCACGTAGTCCTGGGCCCCGAGTTCGTCATCCCGCGTGTAGCTGCGCTGCCAGTCATCCCGCTTGCGGTAGTCGAAGGCCAGGCGCGCTCCCGTGTTCTCACCGACGGGTCCACTCACGAAGCCATTCGCGAGGAACTCATTGAAGCGCCCGTAACCGACCTCGACATTGCCCTCCCGCTCCGCGGTGGGCTTCGCGGCAATGTAGTTGATGGCACCACCGGTGGAGTTCTGGCCGAACAGCGTACCCTGCGGCCCCTTCAGGACCTCGACGCGCTCAAGATCGAACAGTGACCTGCCACCGAGCACCGGGAAAGGCATGGGCGCCTCGTCGAGGTACAGACTGACTGCCGGGTATACCGCTAGCGCATCGGCGTTGTAGCCAACGCCGCGAAGCGTGTATACCGGCGTATTGTGACTTGAGGGTGCCAGCGCCAGACCGGGGATAATCGCGGCGAATTCTTCCGGATTCATGATCCGTCGATTGCGTATGGCATCGCCGGAAAAAGCCGTGACGGTAAGGCCAACATCATTGATGCTCTGCTGGCGTTTATTCGCCGTGATGACGATTTCCTCAAGCGGGCCATCCTGTGCCATCACGATCGTCGAACCCAGACCGAGAGAGGCGCACGTCGTGGCGCAGGTCAGGAGTTTTCGCGGATTTATCATTTTCTGCCCCCGGATCCGGCCTGACATCGCGAGCTGCCGGCCGCTTACATTATTGTTAGTCTCCGTATCACTCTACTGGCTTTTGCCTTTTTGTAAACATATTTTGTACTACAATTTATCTGTGCGCTGAACGAGTTCCCCGCGACGAGCCGGAAACGGCTCAGCTACAATCCAGCTTCAGGCCGGCAAGGGACGACAGCATGGCGCGGTGCGTCATATCCACCTGCAGGGGGCAGACCGAGATCGCGGCATCCGCCATGGCGCGCAGATCGGTTCCCGCTTCGTCGCCACCCGCGTCAGGCTCAAGGTGAACCCAGTAATAAGGTATCTGCCGGTTATCGACCCGGCCTTCAGTCTTGAACGCGCCGGGCGGTCTGCGGCCCATCGACACCACATCCACCCTGCTCACGGCATCAGCGGTGACCGGCGGAAAGTTGACATTGACAAACGAACCGTTGTCGATTCCACGATCCAGTATCTGCTCGATTATCGGGACAGCGTAACGCTCGGCCGTCTCCCAGGGAACATCGGCACCGCGCAGGAACACCTGGCTGAGCGCGATGGACGGAATTCCCATCAGCGCCGCCTCCATGGCAACCGCAATTGTGCCGGAGTAGTGGATCTCATCCGCAAGGTTGCCGCCACGATTGATACCGGCGAGAACCAGCGTAGGCCGCTCCTGCATGATTTCCTGAAGCGCCATCAGAACACAGTCGGTGGGAGACCCCTTGATGGCGAGATGCCTATCATCCAGCTGTCTCAGCCGTATGGGAACGTGCATGGAGACAGAGTGGGAAGCGCCCGACTTTTCCTCATCCGGCGCCACTACCCAGACGTCGTCACAACGTTCTCGAACAACCTTTTCCAGCAGCTTTATTCCAGGCGCATGCAAGCCATCATCGTTGACGATCAACACACGATGGTCGGCGAGTCTAGTCATCGCAATCTCCCAAGATTCTGCCCGCGTCGGGCCCGTAATTATTTTGCACGTTGCATGCATTGTAGAGTACTACGTTTTTGTCATACATTGAATTGTCACTTGAAGGATAAAACCGCATGGACGATGTATATATAGTCGGCGTTGGGATGACGCCCTTCGGGCGCTTACTGAACCGAACATTGAACGACCTTACGGAAGAAGCGGTAGGTCTCAGTCTTCGGGATGCAGGCCTGTCACACAATGACATTGGGGCAATCACCTTCGCCAACGCGACCCAGGGTGCCATGGAGGGCCAGTACGGCATACGCGGGCAGGTTGCGCTGTCGCGTCTGCCTTTTGACGCCGTGCCCATCATCAATGTGGAAAATGCCTGCGCAAGCGCTTCCACAGCGTTGCAGATCGCCATGACTCAGGTCCAGGCGGGTCAGGTGGATATTGCTCTGGCGGTAGGCGCGGAAAAGATGTGCCACACCGACTCCAATCTCTCTATGGCGGCCTTCCAGGGCAGCTGGGACCGCGCCAACAGCGGCAACACGATTGACAAGCTGCAGGCAATGTCTGCCGCCATGCCCACGCCGGAGGAAGACGCATCCCGAGAGAGCACGCGAACCGTATTCATGGACATCTACGCCGCCTTCGCCAAGTACCACATGGGGCGATTCGGTACGACCCAGCGGCAGATTGCCGCGGTCGCTGCCAAGAATCACCGTCATTCGGTGGAAAATCCACTCTCACAATACCGCAGCCCCTTCACCATCGACGAGGTACTTAGCAGCCGGTTGATTGCCTGGCCGTTTACGCTACCCATGTGCTCGCCAATCAGCGACGGCGCCGCTGCCTCCATAGTCTGTAGCGCTTCGGCGCTCAAACGCATGAAAAATTTGAGCCGCGCAGTCAAGATCCGTGCTTGCTGTCTGATGAATGGAGGACGCCGGGAGCATACTGAGATTGAAAAGCACATCTCGCGGCGTGCAGCACTGAGGGCCTATGAGACTGCCGGCGTGTCTCCTCAGGACATTGACGTTGTAGAGTGCCATGACGCCACTGCTTTTGGCGAAATCCAGCAAAGTGAAAACCTCGGATTTTTCGACTTCGGAGACGGTGGACCGGGAGCTGAACGCGGCGATACCGCCCTGGGCGGGCGCATACCGTTCAATCCTTCCGGTGGCCTTGAATCAAAAGGCCATCCCATAGGGGCAACGGGTCTTGGCCAGATTCACGAACTGGTGACACAGCTGCGTGGTGAGGCGGGATCACGGCAGGTGAAGGGCGCAAGGCTGGCGCTGCAGGAAAATGGTGGTGGCCTTATTGGAATAGAGGAAGCGGCTGTCGTGGTCAGCATCCTGGAGCACTGCAGATGAATATGGCACAGCTACTGGAAAACGCCGCCCTTTGCTTCCCGATCCGTCCAGCTGTTTCTCTGGGATGCCGCTCGCTATTCGACTACGCACAGCTTGGAGAGCGCGTCGCCCGTCTCGCGTCCGGGATCCGCAGTCTGGCGGGCGAAAGTAACGTTGTCGCAATTACTACCCCGAACTGCCCGGAATATCTGGAAATACTCTATGCCACATGGCACTGCGGACTGGCTGCAGCACCAATGAATGCGCGCCTGACTGCCCAGGAACTGGCTTTCATGGTCCGGGACTGCGATGCAAAACTGATATTCAGCAGCCCGGAACAAGCGGGAGAGCTGACTGCGCTGCTGGATGATATCACCGTACTGGTGCCGGGCACAGCGGGCTACAGCGCCGCACTGGCCTCCGCCCCTGTGAGCATTACGCGGCGCACGGCAGATGACCTCGCCTGGATTTTTTACACCAGCGGGACCACTGGCAAACCCAAGGGTGCGATGCTTTCCCACGGCAATCTCATGGCGACGATGCTGTCCTACTATGCCGATATCGATCCGCTTGACGAGCACGATGCTCTGCTGCATCTCGCGGCGACCTCTCATGCATCCGGCCTGTTCGGACTCTCGTTTATCGCCAAGGCAGGCAACAATATCCTGCCAGAAAGCGGCGGGTTCGAACCTGGAGAAATTGCGGCGCTGATCAGGCACTACCCGAAGCTGACTTTCTTCATGCCGCCAACTCTTCTGCGACGCCTGGTTCGCCACCCTGACCTCGCGAAGGCAGACCTAGGCAACGTCAAGACAGTGTTGCTCGGTGCTGCCCCCGTAACACCTACAGATCTGCGCGACGGCTATGATATGTTCGGACCTAAACTCTGGAACGGGTATGGACAGGGAGAAAGCCCGTGCACCATCACCGCCATGAGCAAGTCAATGATTGCGCAAAGCATCAGCGAAGGGCGCGACGACCGCCTGGCATCGGTCGGCATCGTGCGCACTGGCCTGCGGGTTGCGGTAACTGATGATCAAGGCCAGCCAATGCCAGCCGGCGCGATCGGCGAGATCTCCGTCAGTGGCCCAACGGTAATGCAGGGCTACCTGCACCGGGCAGATGCGACCGCAGCTGCCCTCGTCGAGGGTTGGCTGCGAACGGGTGACATTGGCCGGCTTGATGAAGCAGGTTACCTGACGCTACTCGATAGAAAAAAAGACGTGATTATCTCGGGGGGCATGAACATCTATGCTCGAGAAGTTGAAGACGTGCTACATGACTCGGAAGGTGTCGCCGACCTCGCCGTCATTGGCCTCCCGGATCCAGACTGGGGCGAAAGCGTACTAGCCGTTGTCGTCGTATCGCCCGGAACGCCGCCAGACATCGAGACGCTAAACGCCCTGTGCTTGGAACGCCTGGCTCGTTTCAAACGGCCTAAGCTCTATTATTTCGTCGACAACCTGCCGCGAAACGCCAGCGGCAAGGTGCTTAAGCGGCAGCTGCGCGACAACATGAAAGGAAAAGATCCCAGCGAGTTTCTAAGACCTCGCTAGTAGGCCATTAGGATACAGCCAGGATCCTTGGTTCCTGTTACCATTCGCATTCCGGCTTACACATATACTCATGTCGACAGGATCTTCGGTCGCAAGCACGCACTGGCTGCATCACTTAGGGAATCTATCAAATGACCGGTTTGCGGAAACCAAGGTCTGAAAAATCCGTGAAAACCCCGAGCAAGGGAAATTCACCCGACATCGTGGTCAACTGGATACAAGAAGGGCTCTATAACGGACGCTATGTGCCCGGGCAGAAGCTCGTGGAGGCCGACCTGATCGCGACGCTGGATATCTCGCGCGGTCCAATTCGGGAAGCCCTGAAGCGACTGCATGGCAAAGGAATAGTCAAACAGATACCTTACCGGGGTGCCCACATACGTGCATTTTCCAGAAAAGAAGCGAGCGACCTGCTCACCGTTCTTGAGCCCATGACATCATTGATGGCCAAGCTTGCTGCCGAGGGCGTGGCGGCGGGCAGACCCACGAAACCACTGGCGGGCATACGGCAGTGGATAGATAAGTTCCAGCGCGGCAGCGTCAATGACGTGACATTTGTCGGCAAGAGACAGCACCTTTACCAGACCCTGATGGAAATTGGCGGCAATGTCGAACTGCCCTACATTATGCCGACGGCGCTGCTGCACTTGTTGCGCTTGCAGTCATTTCCGTGGCTTGATGATGAGAAGCGCCAGCAGGTCATCGACGAATACGCGCGAATTATCGATGCCGTGCTCGACGGCGATGCCGGACGCGCCGCCCAGGTGGCCAAACAGCATGTTAAGGCTGCGAAGAAGCGCCTTTCGGCGCTACCTGACGAGGTTTTCCCCGACTCACGCATGAGCGGATGAGGTCTGCCGCCGCTGTCTACTGAAACGCCCGCCCCCAGAACGAAATCCCTGCAATATGAGAAAACAGGGCGCCGTGTAGAGTCACAGCACCTCGTGGATGTGGTAGCGCGGTCCGTCGTCCAGACGCTCGCCGATACCTATTGCCAGTATCCGGTTCAACCAGTCATAGCGAGGGTCGGATGTCTCGAAGCGCGGTGCAATACGAAAATACATATCACGCCAGCTAACGGCTTCTCCAGCGGCCAACTTCGCCATAACTTCCGCGGGAGCGTGGCGCATGCCAGTGTACTGGCAGTTGATCAGCGCGCCATCGTCAGTCTCTATTACCAGTCGCACATCCAGTTCAAGGATTCCCGCAGCGTTAGTCACCGCCCAGTCGCTGCCGCCGGAAAGAATACGTCCTGTCAGGCGAGCTCCTTCGATAGTCCCCCCACAGACGGACACACATTTGCGCTCGCCAGCGGGAGTCGCACCAAGGTGGTGTGATGACTCGAGTACAGCCGTGAGAACTCCAATCGGCGTTGTTTGAAGTGGGTAAATCGGAACAACACCACCTGACCGCTTCCCTGTCATGCCGCACCCTTTTCTCCATGTAAACTGCGCTGCGATGGCGCCAGAGTAAAACACGCGCAGCCGCCATTGACCGACTGCAGCCTGTCCAATATCGTACTACCATATTATATTACAAATCGTGAGGTTGCTTGTGTCGACACTAGTTCTTGGTGGCTCCCGGGGAATCGGGCTGGAAATCGCTTGCGCCTTCGCACGCGATGGCAACCATGTCTTCATCAATTATGCCGGAGACGATAGCTGCGCCGCTGCTGCGCAGCAGCAGATAGTTGGACTGGGGGGCACCTGCACGCTGATCAAGTCGGACATTTCGACAACCGAGGGTTGCACCAGAGTTGCAAAAACCGTGGGCGAAGTCACGGACACACTCGACCAACTCGTACACAGCGCCGTCATGGCTTACCCGACCAGCGCCCTGGGCGCGGAACCTGCACGCTTTGACAAGGCTGTATCGGTCAATGGCCTCTCCCTGCTTTACATCACTCAGGCGTTCGAGCACCTGTTGAGCCGCGGCAGCAGCATTTTTTATCTGTCCAGCCGCGGCGGGCGCACCGTGATTGAAAACTATGCGGCCATTGGGGTCAGCAAGGCACTTGCAGAAAGCCTAGTGCGTTACCTGGCGGTAGAACTGGCCCCGCGCGGCATCCGGATAAACTGCATTGCCCCGGGTATCGTGGAGACAGAGGCCGTGCGCGCAGTGTTTGGCGAAAACGCGGGTAGTATCGTGGCCCATGCGGGTGAAAAAAATCCCAGCGGGCGAGGTGTGCAAAGCCGGGACTACACGGAACTGATGCGCTTTCTCGCCTCCCCGGCGGCCGACTACATTACCGGTCAGACGTTTTTCGTGAATGGCGGGGCCAATCTGCATGCCTAGCCTGCATGGCTCACCGATTCGCGAAGCGAGGGCGTGCGACAGCGGAAAAGACAAGGCGCGCGACAGGCCGGGCGCGCAGGCATACTTGACGGTACGTCGAGCACCCGGGCGGAGCGCAACGCAGTATTTTCCGCTGTCGCGCGGCCGCAGCCGTGAATCGGTGAGCCATGCAGGCTAGCAGCCTGTCGGACTCAGGCTGATCACAGCTAGTGGATCACCCTGAGTCCGACAGGCTGTTGGTGGCCCACTAGCTGTGATCAGCCTGTATTTCGCATGCCCGCCGCGATACCCGCTATCGTGACCATCATCGCCCGCTGCGCCACTGGATCGGCGGTTTCCCGGGTTCGCGTGAGCAACTCGACCTGAAGATAGTTCAGGGGATCTGTGTAGACATTGCGCAGTGATATCGATTCGGCGGCCCAG
>JAWLGG010000101.1:0-8321 GCA_041685155.1 Chromatocurvus sp. | reverse complement strand
GAAGACCTCCTTGCAGAAGCCGTTGACGATCATGGACACCGCTTTCTCGGCGTCCAGTCCGCGCTGCTGGCACAGGTAGAGCTGGTCATCGCTGACCTTCGAGGTGGTCGCCTCGTGCTCCACCACCGCCGAGGGATTGCGGCTCTCGATGTAGGGGAAGGTATGTGCCGCACTGCGATCGCCGATCAGCAGGGAATCGCACTGTGTGTAGTTACGCGCGCCCTCGGCCCGCGGACTCATCCGCACCAGCCCGCGATAGGCATTGCTGCTGCGGCCCGCCGATATCCCCTTGGAAATGATGGTCGAGCGGCTACGCTTGCCCAGGTGGATCATCTTGGTGCCCGTGTCCGCCTGCTGGCAGTTGTTGGTCAGGGCGACAGAGTAGAACTCACCCACACTGTCGTCACCGCGCAGCACGCAGCTCGGGTACTTCCAGGTGACGGCAGACCCGGTCTCGACCTGGGTCCAGGAAATCCGCGATCGGTTGTGCGCAACACCGCGCTTGGTCACGAAGTTGTAGATGCCGCCAAGGCCATCGGCGTCGCCGGGATACCAGTTCTGTACCGTGGAATACTTTATCTGGGCGTCGTCCAGCGCCACCAGCTCGACCACCGCCGCGTGCAGCTGGTTCTCGTCGCGCATCGGTGCCGTGCAGCCCTCGAGGTAGCTGACGTGACTGCCCTCCTCCGCGACAATGAGCGTGCGCTCGAACTGGCCGGTGTTGGCCTCGTTGATGCGGAAATAGGTGGACAGCTCCATGGGGCAGCGTACGCCCTTCGGGATGAACACAAAGGAGCCGTCGGTGAACACGGCGCTGTTCAGCGCCGCATAGTAGTTGTCGCGACGCGGTACCACGCTGCCCAGGTACTTGCGCACCAGGTCCGGGTATTCGTGTACCGCCTCGGAAATCGAGCAGAAAATCACGCCCGCCTCCGCCAGCTTGGCACGGAAGGTGGTACCGATGGACACGGAGTCGAACACGGCATCCACGGCGACGCCGGCGAGCATTTCCTGCTCGTGCAGCGGAATCCCCAGCTTTTCATAGACTTCCAGGAGCTGTGGATCGACTTCATCCAGGCTCTTGGGACGGTCCTCGAAGCTCTTCGGCGAACTGTAGTAGGAGATCTCGTTGTAGTCGATCGGCTCGTGGTCGACATGGGCCCAGTGCGGGGTATCCATCTCGAGCCAGCCGCGGTATGCCTCGAGGCGCCACTCCAGCAGCCATTCCGGCTCATCCTTCTTCGCCGAGATGAAGCGGATCACATCCTCGTTCAGTCCGGGCGGCAAGGTATCGGACTCGATATCGGAAACGAAGCCCGCTGAATATTCCTTGCCGATGCGCTCGTCAATCAGCTCTTGCGACATGTGCTTACCTTCGTCAGTGCGTTTGTCCGGTCAGGCCGCCATCAGACGCCGCTGACCAGGATGCGCGAATCGTCATGCTCGCGCTGCTCAATCCGGCCCCGCTGGGCCCGGGAAATTTCGCGGATCTCACTTCGATCGACCAGGTCGCCGAGGGAGATATCCTGCAGGAAATCGCGGATACGGTCCGAGAGATCCATCCACAGGTGGTGCGTCAGGCAGGTATCGCCTTCCTGGCAATCGCCCGCCCCACCGCAGCGCGTGGCATCCGTGTCTTCGTTGACCGCGGCGATGACCTCGGCGACGCTGATCGCGCCGGCATCCCGGTGCAGCTGATAGCCGCCCCCGGGCCCGCGCACGCTCTTGACCAGGCCGCGACGGCGAAGATGAGCAAACAGCTGCTCAAGGTAGGACAGTGAAATCCCCTGCCGGTCGGAGATGGCCGCCAGCCGGATCGGCCCCGTGTCCTGATTGATCGCCAGGTCGAGCATGGCCGTCACCGCGTACCGTCCTTTGGTTGTCAAACGCATGGTCAATCCTCACTGCGGCCACTTGCTTTCGGCTAGAGAGTATTCCATTCCCTAGTATTTTAGTCAAGTATATAGCCCCGTGCGAGCCAGGGGTCCATCACCCCGGTTGACAGGCGTGGACGGGACCGCGACAGGCAGCCGCAGCCGGGAGGTCGAGCACGGCCGCAGCGCAGCGTCGCATGGAGCGCGGGTTGTGCGGCGTCAGTCGGGAAGGATGTCGAGAACGATATCGCCGGTGGCGACCTGCGCCCCCGGTGCCACCTGAATCGCCATGACCGTGCCGCCAATCGCGGCGCTCAGGCGATGCTCCATTTTCATGGCCTCGATGACGGCGACGGTATCTCCCCGGGCCACGCCATCACCCACCGCGACAGTCAGAGCCACGACGCGTCCGTGCATGGGAGCGACGACCGCGCCACCGTCGGCAGCGGCATCTGCCCCGCCGATCACCGCCAGTCGGTTATCCAGTGTCCAGCTATCGCCACGCCACTGCAGTTCGATGCGCCCACCCGCCTCGCAGCGGTAGTACAGGGTTTCCTGTATCGAATCCACCTGCAGCCGCGCGACACCCGCCGAGGCCTCTGCCAGTGGGGTGATGGCGTGCGCAGTGCCGCCTACCGACACATGGAACCCCGAACCCTGCTGCTGCGTCACGACGACCGGCTGCGACTCGCCGTCGTGCCCGGCGAAATCGTAGCAGATACTGATATCGCGAGGGCCGCTCCAGCCGGCAAGGTTAGATGCCGCGGGACCGCTGGCGGCATGGGCGCGCTGCTCGGCCAGGTACTGCAGCACCGCGGCGCAGGCGAGCAATGACGAGGGCGCCGCTGCCGCCGGTGGCGGCGGCAGGTCAGCGAGCAGCGACGTGCCCGCCGCTTTGACCCAGGCGATGTCGGACGCAATGACAATGGCCGGTGGTTTACCCGCGGCGTTGCGCGGGCTATGTTGCGCAGTCATCGCCAGAACCGGGAAAGGCCCATGGCCCGCACAGCACGAACCTCGACCCGCGAACGCCTCGAGCGGCGGGAGCAGGACATACTGAAGGCGGCCACGGAACTCTTCGCGACCGCGGGCTTCCACAACACCTCGACGCGGCGCATCGCCGCCCAGGCCGGGGTCTCCGAGGGTACCGTGTTCCACTACTTCGGCAGCAAGTACGAACTGATGCTGGCGATACTCGACCGCTTCTACACGCACAGGCTGTGCACCGGCGCCGAGCGTATTCTCGACGGCGTCATGGACACGCAGGAACGCCTGCAACAGCTGGCAATCCACCACGTTCGCTCGCTCGCAGCAGATCAGGCCCTGATGATGCGCCTGATCCAGGTCTACATCGGCATCGACATGCAGCAGCTGGATCCGGCGGGACAGTCGCCGATCCGCAGCCTCAATCGCCAGTACATCGCCTACCTCGATCGCATCCTGCGCGAGGGCATCGAGCGCGGGGAGCTTCGCGCCGACACCGATCTGGTCGCCTTCCGCGACCTGTACTTCGGCGGCCTCGAGTACGGCATGCGGACCTACCTGTACCGACACAAAGGCGCCGCGGGAAGCGGCCTGAGTGCACATGTCCGCGCGTTGGTTGATCCACTCTGGGAAAGCATTGCGGCCCCCGCCAAGGGGTCGACAGCCCCCAGCACCGGGAGCGCGCGCCTGGATGCCGTGGCCGCGCGCCTGGAGTCGGCGGCGCAGCGACTGGAGAAACTGGCGCAACCCGGCCGGCGCCGGCGTTAGCCTGTATGGCTTTCGCGAACCGTCCGCGGTGCCTTCGCCTACGCCTTGCGCGAGCGTACGGGTGCCTTCCTCCGCTTCGCGGGAACCTTCCCACGCCCCGCCTTCGCAGGACGCACCGGGCCCGCTCCCGGGGCGGATGTCCGGGCCTCCTGCAGGGCCTGAAGCGCCTGGTCAAAGCAGTCCATGAGCCGGTCGATGTCCGGCAGGATCTCCCGCGTGGAAATGACGTTGAAGCTGATCATCCCGTCGTAGCTCGGGGTGGCAATGAACAGGCCCATGCCGTCTGCCAGCGGCGCGAGACCGAAGTTGCGCAGGACCCGCGCGCCGTTCATGTATAGCGGCACCTGGGGTCCGGGCACATTGGACACGAACACATTGCACAGGCGCGCCGCCAGGCCGGTCTGCAATACCAGCCGGCTGGCCAGGACCTGCGTGGCCGAGGGCACGTGCTGCGTGAGGTCTGTCATAAGGCGCGCCGGCACACCCGCGCGGGCCTCCTTGCTGCGCCGGGTGGACAGCGAGATACGCCGCAGACGCTCGACGGTATCGGCCTCGTCCGTGAAGATGGGCGTGGTCATTGCCGAAATGCGATTCCCGGACGAGTCACCATCGACAGTGCCCCGCGCCCTGGCGTTGATCGGCACCCAGGCCACAAGGGAGCTGTCGGGAAGCTCATCGTGATACTGCAGATAGCGCCGCAGGGCGTCGCTGCAGGTCGCGAGAACCACATCGTTCACGGTCGCGCCGGGGACCAGCGTACGCGCGCCCTGCAGGTCAGCCAGCGGCAGCACCCGGGCGTCGAACACCTTGTGCGGTGACACGGCAACGTTGAACCGCGTATGTGGCACCGGGTAGCGCGGCCGCGATGCATCACCCGCGCTGCGCCGCGCGGCTTCCCGCGCCGAACCGACCAGACCCGGCACCGTCTTCAGCAGCGCATTGCCGAGTCGCAGGGGCGAGCGCAGGTTGTTCACCAGCGCACGACGCGCGAGCGCGGCAAAGGCCGGCATCGGCTCGCCCTCGGACTCCACCGGCTGCAGCGGGATCACGGGAGTGCCCTGTGGATCGCTGTCCGAGAGGCTGGCGAAGAAGCGCGTCAGCGCGGCGCCGTCGCCCGCGGCATGGTGGATCTTGGTGGCGATGGCGTAACAGCCCGGCGGCAGGCCGGCTACACGATCAAGCCCCTCGACCACGTACATCTCCCAGGGTGGCCGGCGCATATCCAGGGACCGCGAGTGGTAGCGCGCCATGTGGATGCAGAACTGGCGCCAGTCGCCGGGTTCGGGCAGCCGCCCGTGGGTCACGTGGTACTCCAGGTCAAAGAACTCATCCTCGATCCAGTAGGGAAAGTCGATCTCCAGCGGCAGGCGCAGCAGGCGCCGCGACAGAAGCGGATTGCAGGCAAGGCGCTGCTCCACGTGGGCGAGAATATCCTTGAAGCGCACGAGCCCGCCGCCGGGGACGGTGCTCGGGTCAAAAATGGAGATCGAGGTGACGTGGGCGAGGTTGTGCGCAGTCTCCATGTAGAGAAACTGCGCATCCTGTGAGCTCAGCTGGTGCATGTGACATCCATCGGTCAGGGCAGCGCCTGGGCGCGGATACGCTCGACGCGGCGCTGCAGGGTACGGAATTCCTGGGCCAGCTCCAGGCGCGCCGCCGCGATGTCGCCATTGCCTTCGCCGGCAAGGTTGAAGTTGGCCATCAGCTTGTAGCCGTTCTGGAACAGCAGCTTGCCGATGGACGCCTCGGAACTGATGCGCCGCTGCAGGTAGGCCTGCTTGCCGTAGGCCAGCGACTGCGCGATACAGTCCTTCTCTTCAAGCGGCGCCCCCTCCGGCTGGCGTGCCAGCACGTCCGCCACAATGCGGTAGGCCTCGATATAGGGCAGCATGACGCTGTGTGCCACCAGCGGCACGAACTGGCCGAGCACAACGGCGGCGCCGCCGGTCTCCTCAAGAGCGGATTCCCAGTCGTCGCGGTAGCGGTCGAGCTCCTCGCGTATCTGCAGCCGGAACTCGTCCCGCGGGGCGTAGAAGAACTCGAACTTGAAGAAGTCGCGCAGCCGCTCGGCCTCGGACCAGAAGGTCTCGCTACCCTCCAGCTTGCGAAAGGCCATTCGCATCAGGGACAGTTCAGCAATCGACTTGATGACGAAGAAGTGCGCGATCGTGTTGCGGTAATAGCCGGCGACGCCATGATTCTCGGCGGCAATCGCGTAGACCCGCTCCGGGCCGTCGTCGTAGCGCGTCAGCAGGCCGTTGATCACCATCTTGTCCGTGAGCGCATCCATCTGCGCGTCGTCCCCGGTCAGGGCGTGCCGCGTGAGGCGTATGCCCCGCGCCTGCGCCCACTGCGTCAGCGCCTGCAGTTCTGTCCGCAGCTCGTCGCCGGTGAGCGCCCGCGGTGCGGAGCCCAGAAGCACCATACTGAGGAGGGAGGGCAGGGTGATCGGGGTGACCCGGTTGACCTCCAGACCGACCCGGAAGGCCACCTTCTGCAGCTCGCGCTCATCACTCACGTCTGGCACTTCCGGCAGAATCACCGGTTCCCCGAAGTCGAAGTAGATCTGGCCCATGGGCTGGCGCAGGCCGCGCAGGTAGCCGATGAACCAGCGCAGGCTCTCGGGCTGCTTGGTCGCACCGGCCTGCTCCACCGCGTAGTCACGCACATCGCCAATGAGGTCGTAATTGATGGCTATGGGGATGATATGCAGGTTGCGGGCGTCCGTGGCATGGGCCGACTCCATGACGTACTTGAGCAGGCCGTAGCGCGGCGGCATCAACTTGCCGACCCGGGACCGGGTGCCCTCGAAGGCCCAGCTCAGGGGAAAGCGCTTTTCCATGAGATAGCCGATGTAGTGGCGCAGCACGAGCTTGTACAGCGGGTCGTCGCGGAAGCTGCGCCGTATGAAGATGGCACCGGCCCGCCGCGCCAGGAAGCCAAGCCCGGCAAAGGCCATGTTGACGCCGCCGAGAATGTGCGGATTCGGAAAGTCGTTGTCGAACAGCATGGAGTTGACGGCGAAGGCGTCGACATGGGTCTTGTGCGTCCACAGCAGGGCCGCCGGGTACTCCCGTGTGAGCTGGCGGATGCGCTCCAGCCCCTCGCGATCGATCACCACATCCGAGTCATAGCCCAGGGACATGACCAGGTGGTTGAGCTGCGCCATGACATCCAGCCAGAACGGTGCCGGTCGCGCCATCAGCTCGCGCATGATGGCCTCCGACTCGTATCGCAGCTGGGCGACGCTTTTCCCGGTCTCGGTGCCGAGCTCCGCCAGAGCCTCCTTGAAACGTGCACTGTTGAGGATGTTCACCGCCACCCGACGCGGCACCTTGTAGCGGCTGCCCTGCAGCCGACGCTCGGCGATGTCCAGCGCCAGGCCGGCCTGCGCGGCGATAAAGTCCGCCAGGCGCCGGGGATCATCGTCATCTCCGGAGCGCTGCCGCAGGCGCTCGTGAAGCGCGCCCAGCGTCGCCGGTACCCCGGCAATGCACTCGGCGCGATCGGGGTTCTGCGCCAGCATATGGCGGGCGCGCCAGGGTCCGGGTCGCCGCGCGTTGCCGAACAGGAGATCCCGGGCGCGCGGGCGAATACTCTTGGCGTCCAGCGACCGGTGCCAGACCACGCGGATCGGGAGCACACAGGTATCGTCGTCGCGATCGAGCTCGGGCAACAGCGGGGTGCTATCCAGCTTCTCGGTGGTGCGCGCGATTGCTATCACGACGCGAACAATTGCGGCAGTGACGCCCGCGGCGGAGAGCTGCTCCTGCAGCCAGCGCTCCAGCAGACGCTGCTCTACCGCGTGTGCGGCGTCAATAATCACGATGACAGGGCCATTGCCGAGCGACTGCCAGGGCTTGCTGCTCATGTTGTTATCTGTCTCCCCATGCCCACTTTCTGTCTCCCCAAGCACTTTCAGGATGGTATCACGGGAGATGCGCGTGTCATGCTGCAACTGCGTGGCGCGATGTGCGGGCTTTGATTACCCTTATAGCAGTACAGGCAATAGCTGCAGGAGGCGCCAGTGGACGATCCAGTCAGGGAACAGCAGCGCCTCGGGCTCGGCATGCAGGTCATGGCGTGGCTGGTCGTGTTGGCGCTGCTGACCTACTACTTCAGCGGGGTCATCGAGCGGCACCATAACCCCAACACCTCGGTCGCGACGGAAATCGGCGAGAACGGCGTGCGCGAGGTGGCACTGGAGCGCAATCGACAGGGGCACTATGTGGCCAGCGGGGAGATCAACGGCAGGCCGGTGGTATTTCTGCTCGACACCGGCGCCACCGGTATTGCGATCCCGGCGCAGGTCGCCGAGGAACTCGGCATTCCCCGCGGACGCCCGTTCACCACCCGCACCGCGAACGGCAACGCCACCAGCTACGCGACCCGTCTGGCCAGCGTGAGCATCGGCGACATCGAGCTGAGCAACGTGGAGGCCGGGATCACCCCGGGGCTGCAGATGCGCGAGATCCTGCTCGGCATGTCATTCCTGCGCCATATCGAGTTCACCCAGCGCGGGAATACCCTGACGCTGCGACAATACCCGCCGGGCAGTCGGAGCGACGCCTAGTGGGCCACGCGGCCCATCAGTGTTCCCAGTCCGGCAGCGGCTGCGCCGCCGGCGTGATCGGTATTTCCAGAGTATTGTCGGCGGCCTGCCAGCTGTGACCGATCATTTCGTCGTAGGCACTG
>JAWLGG010000100.1:0-8361 GCA_041685155.1 Chromatocurvus sp. | reverse complement strand
CCATGACCAGTTCAAAACGGTTGTCGACGTTGTCCAGACAGTCTTCTACGGTTACGCGTGCCATGTTGTCATCCTGTGGATAAGTTGTGGGTCTGCGGTGGAAACGACTTCAGTTTCGCCGCAGAAACTACCGGTGAACCCGCCATTATACAGGAAGTGGCGGGTAATCCGTCTATAGGTAATCAGCTTGCCAGCAGCCGCTGCAGCAGGGTTGCGTGGCGCACGGTCTGGGACGCGGTGCGCAGGGTCTGGGAGGCGACGATGGCCGACAGGTCCGAAACGGCGCGCTCGAAGTCGGCGTTAACCACCAGATAGTCGTACTCCACATAGTGGGACATCTCGGACACGGCCTGCGCCATGCGCGTCGAGATGGTCTCATCGTCGTCCTGGCCGCGGCCCTTGAGCCGCTCGTACAGTGTTTCCCGCGACGGCGGCAGGATGAATATCGACTGTGTCGCGGGCATGAGCTTCTTCACCTGGCCGGCGCCCTGCCAGTCGATTTCCAGAATCACGTCGATGCCGCGGGCCAGCTGCTCCTCCACCCATGCCGCCGAGGTGCCGTAGTAGTTGCCGAACACCTCGGCGTGCTCCAGGAAGGCGCTGTCGGCGAGCATGGCCTGGAAGGTCGCGCGGTCGACAAAATGATAGTTGACGCCGTCGGTCTCGCCGCTGCGCCGCGCCCGCGTGGTATGGGAGACAGACACCTGGAGGTCGGGGCTGCGCCCCACCAGGGCCTCAAGCAGGCTGGTTTTGCCCGCTCCGCTCGGGGCGGAGACAGTGAACAGGGTGCCGAGGCCGTCTTGCATGCGCGAAATGTCCTGGTGTTGCTATGGAGTTTGCTCGAGGCGTGACTCGAATTCGGCCGCCGGTACCGGGTAACTGAAGAGGTAACCCTGGAACAGCGAGCAGCCGGAAGTGAGTAGCATATCGCGTTGCGCGGGAGTTTCCACACCCTCGGCGATAACGGCGAGCCCCAGGGTCTGTCCCAGGGCGACGATGGTGCGCACGATGGCCGCATCGTTGGGGTCGGTCAGCAGGTCGCGAACGAAGCTCTTGTCGATCTTGAGCTTCTCCAGCGGCAGCCGCTTCAGGTAGTTCATCGAGGAGTAGCCGGTGCCGAAGTCGTCCAGGGAAAAGCGCACGCCGCGCTCCCGCAGTCGTCCCATCTTGACGATCGCCTCCTCCACGTTCTTCACCAGCAGGGTCTCGGTCAGCTCCAGCTCGAGGAAATTGCCGTCCGCTCCGGTGTCGTCGAGGATGCGGCAGAGATCGTCGACAAAACCATCGTCGTGCAGCTGGCGCGCACTGATATTCACCGCGATGGACAGCCTGCCCAGCTGCGGGTGGGACGACCAGGCGGCCAGCCGGGTGCAGGCTTGTCGAAGAATCCGATGGCCCAGGCGCAGTATCAGGCCGCTGGCCTCTGCCGCCGGAATGAACTCACCGGGCATGATCACGCCTTTTACCGCGTGTTCCCAGCGCACCAGTGACTCGACCCCCAGAATCCGACCCTGTGCGTCGTACTGGGGCTGCAGCCACAGGGAGAACTCATCGTTTTCCAGCGCCCGGTAAATGGCGCCGTCCAGCTCTGCACGCCGGCGAACCTGCTCCTGCATCTGGGTATTGAAAAAGCGCAGGCTATCGCGGCCGCCGGATTTGGCGTCGTACATGGCGAGCTCCGCGCTCTTGAGGAGTTCGCGCGGTTCGTAGTTGACATCGGAGAACATCACCACGCCGATGCAGGCACTGCCGTGGTAGGTGCTCTGGTCGAGCTGGAACGGGGTCTGCAGCGCCTGCTGCACAGAGCGTGCGGCCTCTTCGAGCTGCGACTGGGCTGCGGATTTTTCCACCGGCAGACCCTCTATCAGGAGAATGAACGCGTCGCCATCAAAGCGCGCGGCGGTAAAATGGCGGATGGGCAGGTCATTCAGGCGGTCGGCAACCGCGCCCAGCAGCAGGTCGCCGGTCTCGTGGCCGTGGGCGTCGTTGAGATCCCGGAAGTTGTCCAGATCGATATGCAGCACGGCGCCATCGCGGCCGCCATGGCGGGCCGCGATCAGGCACTTTTTCAGGCGTTCCTGCAGCTGGTGCCGGTTTGGCAGCCCGGTCACGCGGTCGAAGTTGAGTGTCTCGCTGAGCCGGAATCGGCTCTCGGCCAGGGCCGCGCTGCGATGCCTGACCTGGCGATTGAGCCACAGGGCGATAGCGAAGGTGATCGCCAGCAGCAGCCCCAGAAATACGGCACCCCACTTGAGCAGCGTCGGGCGTTCTTCCGGGGGCGTGTAGGCGCCCCAGTGCTGCATGATGCTGTAGTAGGGGGATGCCGGCTCCCCGGTCCAGCGCTCCAGCCAGTAGTCGATGCGGTCGAGCCGGGCCTGCCCGCGGCCCGCCGGTGCGGCGTAGAACAGCCGGCTGGGCTGGAAGATGATCGCGGTGGGCTGCAGTCCGAAGGCGGCGGCGTGAAAATTTCCATACAGGTGGTTGCTCACCGCCAGGTCTGCGGCGCCGCTGCGCACCAGGCTGAATGCGGCGTCGAAGCTCTCCACGGCAACGGTTTCCAGCTCAATCGAGAATCCCGCGGCCAGCTGCTCCAGATAGCCCTGCTGGACGCTGTCACCGAGAATGGCGATCCGTCTGTTGTTGAGCTGCATCGGGGAGGTATAGGGACTGTCTGCCGCGCTGAACATCTGTGACCAGCTGTGCAATGCGGGGCGCTTGTGGAAGCTGAAGCGGGTGGCCCGGTCGGCGCTCAGGGCGACATCAGGCAGCAGGTCGATACGCCCCTGTTCCAGCAGGTCCAGGCACTGTTCCCAGGTGCAGCTGACCGGGGTGAGCTGCCATTGCTCGCGCTCCGCGATGGTCTGCAGGAGATCTCCCAGGATGCCCGAGGGCTGGCCGTCCGGCCCGAGCATGAGCTTGGGCTCGTTTGAATAAATGCCCACGCGGAGGGTTTCCGCGGCGTTGGACGCCGGCAGGGCCAGCACCGCCAGTACGAGTGGAAGCGCGCGCCACAGCCCGGAACCTGCACGCATGTCATCCTGCATCAATGCACCACATGTTTTCCGCAAAGCCAGTTGCCAGTGGCAGTATAGCCTGCGCCGACAGGGGGTGTTACCGGCGGAAAGTGCGCTAAGCTGTGGCCGCCTTGACATCGGGGAGCAGTCGCCGGAATGACCGGACTTATCAGCTATTTTGATCTCATTGCCGTGGGCGTGTTTGCCATCAGCGGCGCCCTGGCCGCGGCAGAGGAAAAGCTGGATATGCTCGGTTTCATCCTGTTCGGTACATTGACCGGCGTTGGCGGTGGCACCGTGCGCGATCTTCTGCTGCAGTCGGGGCCCGTGTTCTGGATTGCCAGCGTGGAGTACCTGTGGGTATGTATCGCTGCGTCGGTCGCGACCTGGTTCCTGGCGCCGTTCCTGCAGTCGGCACAGCGCGTGCTGCTATGGGCAGACGGCGCCGGCCTGGCCCTGTTTTCCGTGCTGGGCACCGCGAAGGCCCTGGATGCGGGTACCACTGGCGTGGTGGCGGTCGTCATGGGCGTGATGTCGGCGAGCTTCGGCTCCCTGCTCCGTGATACCCTGATGAACCGGATTCCCATACTGCTGGGGCCGGAGATCTATGTCACCGCCTGTCTGCTCGGGTCGGTGAGTTATATTGCCCTCGTTGCCTCGGGCCTGACCGCGCAGGTCGCGTTTCTGCTCGCGGTCTGCCTGGCTTTTCTTCTGCGGGGCGCCGCGATACTTCGTGGGCTGCGCTTGCCCAAATACACGCGGCGTGCCTGAATGGTGGCCTGAAACAGCGGAGACCCTGCCATGCCGGATAAGCTGCAGGACAACGGGTTCGCCCGGCTGGTCCGAGAGCACCACCGGGCGCTGATCGCGCTTGCCGTGCCCATCGTCGGCGCATCGGAAGCGGAAGAGGTGGTGCAGAACGCCTGGGTCAAGGCCTACCAGGCCATCGATCGCTTCGAGGGTCGCGCGAAAATCCGCACCTGGCTCAGCCGCATCGTCATCAACGAGGCGAAAATGCAGCTGCGTTCCCGGCGACGCGAGATCCTGCAAAGTGATTACGATGACCGTGGCGACGATGCGATGGCAGACCGGTTCGACGACCGCGGGCACTGGGCGCACCCACCCGCCACCTGGTCCGATGACGCCCCCGAGGCCCTGCTCAGCTCCCGGACCCTGCAGGACTGTCTCGGCGCACTGTTCGAGCGCATGCCCGACAACCAGCGCATTGTGCTGGAGCTGCGCGACAGCGATGGCATGTCCTTCGACGACATCTGTAATGACCTCGCCATCTCCGCATCCAATGCCAGAGTACTGCTGCACCGTGCGCGCGCGCAGCTGTACCAGCTGGTCGATCACTACCAGGAGACAGGCGAGTGCTGAAATGCCGCGAAATCCACAGTCTCGGAGACGCCTATGTCGATGGCTGCCTGCCGTGGCGCACGCGAGTGTCCCTGCGCCTGCATATCCTGATGTGTGTACACTGTCGACGTTACCTGAGTCAGCTTGCGGCACTGCTACGGGCATTTCGCCACGTGCATCCGCCGGCTTCCGCCGACGAGGTGGACGCGGTGATGGCGAGGCTTCGCGAGGTGCCTGAGGGCGCCGACGAAACAAACCTGTAACAAACCTGCCACCTCAACATCCAAGGGTTGCAGGTCCAGATAACGGCAAGGAGACTCCATGAACAGCAAGGCCACCGAGAGCAGATACGGTGAGGGCAGGTGCGGCGGATAAAACCGCGCACCTAACGCACACATGCACGCCCCAGAAGCACAGGCACCCGCCCTTTCGGGCGCGGGACTCGGACTGCGCCGGGCCCTGGCCGCCCCGCTCCTGTCAGCCGATGGTGACCGACCCGATTTTCTCGAGGTCGCGCCGGAGAACTGGATACGGGCGGGTGGGCGCTGGCGGCGCGAGCTCGAGGCGCTCGCGGAGTGCTACACCCTGGCCAGCCACGGCCTGTCGCTGTCCATCGGCAGTCCGGATCCGCTGGATGTCGACCTGCTGGACAGCCTGCGGCAGTTCATCAACCGCTACGACATCCGCTACTACACCGAGCACCTGAGCTATTGCAGCGCGGCCGGTCATCTGTATGACCTCTTGCCCATGCCCTTCTGCGAGGAGGCGGTCTATCACGTTGCCGGCCGCATCCGACAGGTTCAGGAGCATCTGGGCCAGCGTATCGGCATGGAGAATATCTCCTATTACGCGGACTTTGGCGGCGGCATGTCGGAATCGGATTTCATTGCCGCCGTGGCCGCCGAGGCCGACTGCGATATTCTGCTGGACGTCAACAACGTGTACGTCAACTCGATCAACCACGGCTACGATCCCCGGGCATTCATCGACAGCCTGCCGCTGTCGCGGGTGAAGTACCTGCACGTGGCGGGGCACTACGACGAGGACACCGACCTGAAGATCGATACCCACGGCGCAGCGGTTATCGATCCGGTCTGGGACCTGCTCGGCTACACCTACAGTCGCGTCGGTCCCCTGCCCACGCTCCTGGAGCGGGATTTCAACCTGCCGCCGCTGGGAGAGCTGATGCAGGAGATCTCCCGGGTGCGCCGGGCGCAGTCCGACGCGGCGGTGCCAACCCGCGTGGCGGCCTCGCCATGAGTCAGGACTTTCGCCAGGTGCAGAGCAGGGTGGCGGAGTATCTGCGCGATCCGGCATCCCATCCCGCGCCCGGCGGCATAGAATCGCGCCGGCTCAAGGTCTATCGGGACCTTTTCTACAACAATATCGAGGGCTTCCTGCGCCAGGGATTTCCCGTGCTGCACGCTATCCTCGACGCTGCGGGCACCTGGCATGGCCTGGTGCGGCGGTTCTTTGCCAGCCACGCCTGCGCAACGCCCTATTTCACCGACATATCCGCCGAGTTTGTCGGCTGGCTGGAAGCCGGCAGCGCTCCGCCGGAGTATCCGGCCTATGCGGCGGAGCTCGCCCACTATGAATGGATGGAGCTCGTTCTGGCGCTGGAAGACGCGCCGGATCCCCCGTCAGACCTGCTCAGGGCGGGCGATGTCATGGCGCTCTGCCCCGTGCTCAACCCGGTGCTGCGGACGCTGCGCTATCGCTGGCCGGTGGCGACGCTGGGGCCGGACAATGCGGACGTCGACCCGTTGCCGGAACTCCTGCACCTTCTCATGTATCGCGACCGCGATGATAGCGTGCGCTTCATGGCGATCAATCCGGCGACGGCTGCACTGCTGGAACAGCTCGGGCTGGACGCTGACCGACCGCGCACCGGCCAGTCACACCTGCAGCGCCTGGCGGAGGGCATGCCCGGGGTGGAGCCCGGGAGCATCATGGCATTTGGCCAGTCGCTGCTGGAGGACTTTCTCGAGCGCGGAGTCCTGATCGGCCTGCTGCCGCAATCGCGGTGATGCAGGCCATCGCGCCGTCGTCACTCTATATTCTGCACCTGCTCGCGCATCTGCTCGACAAGGACCTTCAGCTCCACCGCGCTGGCCGTCAGGCCGGCATCCGAGGACTTGGATGACAGCGTATTGGACTCGCGGTTGAGCTCCTGCATCAGGAAATCCAGTCGACGGCCGCAGGGGCCCCCCGCGTCCAGGGCCTGACGCACGGCCCCGACGTGGGTGTCTATGCGGTCCAGCTCCTCCTCCACGTCGGATTTCTGCGCCAGGTACACCAGCTCCTGCTCCAGGCGTCCGCTGTCCACCTCGATGTCCAGCGCGTCGAGGCGCTGCTGCAGGCGCTCCCGCAGGAGTTGCTGCAGCGCGGGGAGCAGACCGCGCACGTGAAGGACCTCGCCACTTATGGCCTCAAGCCGCACCCTCAGGAGCTGGGCGAGCTTCGTGCCCTCGCCTGCCCGCGCTGCCGCCAGCGAGGCCAGCGCCATGTCGAAGGCCTGCATTGCTGTTGACTGCAGCGCCTGGCCATCCAGCGCTGCCGGCTTTACCACCCCCGGGTACTGCAGGACAGCCAGGGGATCGATCCCGGCGCTGCGCGCAAGGCGGCCCGCGATGTGCTCGCTGGCATCGATGATCCGCGCCAGCAGCGTATCGTCCAGGCCCAGCGAGGTCCCGGTCGACGACGCCTCCTGAAACTTCAGAGCACAGTCGACCTTGCCGCGATTGAGCTGCCTGGCGAGGGCTTCACGCAGTCGCGGCTCCACCGCTCGAAGCTCATCGGGCAGCTTGAAATGGCAGTCGAGGTAGCGGTGATTGACACTGCGCAGCTCCACTACCACGGTGCCCTGCTCGCCTGCGGCCTCGCCGCGCGCGAACGCGGTCATGCTGTTGATGCTGGTCATTCCTGTCTCCCGCCGCGCGAGCTAGCCTGCATGGCTCACCGATGGTATCAGTTCCAGCGCCGCAGTCCGATCAGCGGGGTCAGTCGAGCGTCCATCGCGTATCGAGGTCGCGCAGGCTGTACAGCGTGAAGCAGGCGGCGAGCATCGGCCAGGCGGCAAAGAACAGAAGGTTGTTGAAGCCGTCGAGGTACTGCTGCCAGGACGACAGGGTCGAGACGCCGTGCAGCAGGAAGATGGCGCCATAGGTCAGGCGTTTCCTGAATCCGGCAACGAAAGCGAGGATCATAACCAGCTGCAGCGCCCCGATCACCATGAAGAGACCGGGGCCGATATCGCCCAGCCCGTAGAAGTTCTCGAACACGGCGGCGCTGTGCTGCGGATTGACGAACTTGTCCAGCGTCCACATCAGCATGACGATGAAAACGCCGAGGCGGAGCGTGAACAGGGCATTGGCGATGCGATTCTCTGGCATGAAGAAATACCTTCCTTGGGTTGTCTGTGCGTTGGATAACAGGTGCAGCGGCTGCGGTGCCTGCCTGCGGCGACACCGCCCACGGCCGGCGGTGTATCGCGGCGCCGGGGAGCTGGCGCCAGCACCCGACACTTGGAGTCGCCCGGTGGCCGAATGTTACAGCTGTCCACAAACCGGACGTCGATGGGGCGCTTCTGTATACTGCCGCGTTTTCAGCGATGGAGAGACCGGCATGCAACGACCCAGCGGACGACAGCCCGACGCCCTGCGCGAGGTCACGCTGGAGCGCGGCTATACCCGACACGCCGAGGGCTCCGTTCTGGCCTCTTTCGGCGACACCCGCGTGATCTGTACTGCGTCCGTGGAGCCGGGCGTGCCGAGGTTCCTGCGCGGCACCGGTCAGGGCTGGGTCACGGCGGAGTACGGCATGCTGCCGCGGTCCACGGGCAGTCGCATGGCCAGGGAGGCGAGCCGCGGGCGCCAGGGTGGGCGCACGCTGGAGATCCAGCGCCTGATCGGGCGCTCCCTGCGCGCGGCGCTGGACATGAAAAAGCTGGGTGAGAACACCATTACCATCGATTGTGACGTCATCC
>JAWLGG010000099.1:0-8383 GCA_041685155.1 Chromatocurvus sp. | reverse complement strand
CAGGGCCGCCGGAGTCACCGCGTCGGGAAGCCCGCTGTCGTCTACCACCAGTAGTACCCGATCCGCCTCCTGGATCTCCGCGAGGGCGCGGCGTATGCCCTCCTGCTCCACGGCATCGACGCTGTCGCGCAGCCCGGCGGTATCCACGATATGCAGGGGCAGGCCGTCGATATCGATATCCTCGCGCAGGAGGTCGCGGGTCGTGCCGGCGATATCGGTGACGATCGCACTGTCCTTGCCTGCCATTGCATTGAGCAGGCTCGATTTGCCGGCGTTGGGGGCACCGGCGATCACCAGCTTCATCCCCTCGCGGATGCGGCTGCCCTGGCGGGCGGCAGCGGTCACCCCGTCAACCCGCTGCAGGAGATCGACCAGTCGGGCGTCAACGTCACCTTCGGCGAGGAAGTCCACTTCTTCCTCGGGGAAATCCATCGAAGCCTCGACGTAAACGCGCAATCGGGTGACCGCCTCCACCAGGGCATCGATCTTCGCCGAGAAAACCCCCGTCAGGGAACGACTGGCATTGCGGGCCGCGGCGGCCGTAGTGCTGCTGATCAGGTCGGCAATGGCTTCGGCCTGGGTGAGGTCAATCTTGTCGTTGAGGAAGGCGCGGCGGGAGAACTCCCCGGGCAGGGCAACGCGGGCCCCGGCCTTGCAGGCGGCGTTAACCACCAGGTCCAGCAGCACCGGTCCCCCGTGGCAGTGCAGCTCAACCACGTCTTCGCCAGTGAAAGAGTGTGGTCCGGGAAAGTAAAGTGCGAGCCCGTCATCCAGCAGGCCACCATCGGCGTCGCGCACGCTGACCCGCGTGGCGTGGCGCGGTGCCAGGTTGATCCGACCGGTCAGCCTGGCGGCGATGTCGCTGGATGTCGGCCCGGACAGGCGGACGATGCCGACGCCACCTCGCCCGGGCGCGGTGGCGATGGCGACGATGGTGTCTTCAGGCATCCCTGTGAGAGTCATTCCGTGCCCTGGCGGCCCGCCCTGGCCGATGGGCTCAGGCGGGTTTGCGATCCGCGTTCTCTATCTGCCGCGTGATGTACCACTGCTGTGCCATTGACAGCAGGTTGTTCACCACCCAGTACAGCACCAGCCCCGCCGGGAACCAGAGGAAGAAGAAGGTGAAGACGATGGGTAGCCACTGCATGATCTTGGCCTGCATCGGATCGGGTGGTGGCGGGTTGAGCTTCTGCATGAACCACATGCTCGCACCCATCATCAGCGGCAGCACAAAGTAGGGGTCCATCACGGAGAGATCGTCAATCCAGAGAATGAAGGGCGCATGACGTAGCTCGACGCTCTCCATCAGCACCCAGTACAGGGCAATGAACACCGGCATCTGCACGAGAATGGGCAGACAGCCGCCCAGCGGGTTGATCTTCTCCTTGCGGTAAAGCTCCATCATGGCCTGGGACTGTTTCTGCTTGTCGTCGCCGTACTGCTCGCGGATGTCCTGCATCTTGGGCTGGACGCGGCGCATGTTGGCCATTGAACGATAGCTGGTCGCCGACAGCTTGTAGAAGGCTGCCTTGATAACCACGGTGAGGAGAATGATGGAGAGCCCCCAGTTCACAACCAGATTCTGTATCTGGGTCAGGAGCCAGAAGAGGGGCTGGGCGATCCACCACAGCCAGCCGTAGTCCACGCTGAGCTCGAGGTAGGGTGAGATTTCCTCCAGCCGGTACTGGTTCTTGGGTCCCGCATAGAACTGGGCCGTTACCGAGGCGGATTGACCCGGGTCGACAACCAGGGCCGGGCTGGTAAAGCCGGCGATATTGAAGCCGTCGGCGGTGACCCGGGTGCTGTAGCTGTGCGTCTGCTGCGGGTTGGGTATCCAGGCGCTGAGGAAGTAGTGCTGGATCATGGCGATCCAGCCGCCGCTCAACTGCCGCTTGAAGGGATCCTCTGCCATATCGTCGAAGGAAAACTTGGTGAAGCGGTCATCCGGTTGCGTCGTGGCGGCGCCGAGGAAGGGCTGCATGCCCATGCCGGCATCACTGGAGGGTGCCGGTGAGCTGTCGCGCTTGATCTGGCCGAAGAGGTTGGCCTGCCAGCGCTCCCCGGTGTTGTTCTCGACGAGGTACTTGACGTCCACCAGGTAAACCCCACGGCGCAGGGTAAAGCGCTTGGTGATGCGGATGCCGTTGTTCCCCTGCCACTGCAAATCGACGGTCAGGGTGTCCTCGCCAGCGGCCAGCTCGTAGCGCTGCGACTCACTGGTGAAGCGGGCACGCTGCTGTGCGTCAATGCCGTGCCTGCCAATCAGGCCGCTTTGCGCGATATAGGTGCGGCGGCTGTTCCTTTCCAGAAGAACAAACGGTGTGTCAGGATCGTCGATTTTTTCCAGATGTTTTGGCAGGGCGACTTCGACAATATCACCGCCGTTGAGATCAATGGCCAGCTGCAGGGTGCCGGTGAAGACCTGGATTATGTCGGCCTGATCACCGGGGGAGTCGCTATCCGCCGCTGTTTCTCCCGAGGTGTCCGGTGCCGGCGGCAGGTCCTGTGGCAGGTCGCCGGCAGCGTTGGTCGAAGGCGCCTCTGTGCTTGGTGCGACCGGCGTACTGTTGCCGCCTGCCGGCGCATCATCCACCCGCTGCTCGTCGCTGGATGTCAGCCGTTCGGTTCCCTGGTTGATAACACTCTGCCGCGCATCCTTGAACGCCACCCACTCGGTCAACAGCATGAAAGAGAGGAGAACGGCGGCGCCGATCAGGAGCGTGCGTTGTATATCCATAGAAGCGTCAACAGTTATCCGGTACAGGTGGGACGGGATCGACGCCGCCTTCATGCCAGGGGTGGCACTTCAGCAGGCGCCGCAGCGCGAGCCAGGAACCACGCAGGCTGCCATGTGTGGCAATGGCTTCGCTGGCATAAGTGGAACAGGTCGGGTAGAAGCGACAGTGATGCCCGACGAAGGGACTGACACACCATTTATAGACATTGATGATAAAGATCAGCAGGTGCTTCACGGCGCCTTGTCTCCCGCGATAACCGCTTTGTCGCAGAGTCGCTGCAGCTGGCGTGGAAGATCTACGGTGAACACCCTGGCGTCGCTGGTCGCGGCACCCGGTCGTGTCAGGAAAACGATGTCCAGCCCCGGCAGGGTCTCTGGCAACTGGCGGAAGGCCTCGCGTGCACCGCGCTTGATGCGGTTGCGCTGTGTGGCGAGACGAACGTGTTTCTTGGCCACGGCAAGGCCAAGACGATGGTGTCCGCGATCATTGCCGCTCGCGAGCAGCAGGAATTCCTTCTGCCCACTGCGCAGTGCCGCGTCGTTGAACACCACGCGGTAGTCACTCGCATTGAGCAGACGCTTGTCCTTGCCGAAACGGTTGGACATCGGCCACGGCGGTGCGCGACAGGAGTCGACGCGCCGTCGATACCCACAGTTCAGGCGGACAGGCGCTTGCGGCCCTTGGCGCGACGGCGATTGAGCACGGCTCGCCCGTTCCTGGTGGCCATCCGTGCGCGGAAACCGTGGGTGCGCTTGCGCTTGAGGACGCTGGGCTGAAAAGTTCTTTTCATGACTGGATCTCGACGTTGAGTAAGCGTTGCGAAGCCGGGCCGTGTCGTGAGGCGATCGCAACCTGTACGTGGCAAAAAAGGATGTGCATTCTAGAGAAAGCACCGGTCCAGTTCAATGACTTAAGTGCTTTTCTTTAGCTGGCGCCGCTGCGCCTCGCGGCCTGCCGTGAGGCCGGTCGTGCAAGCTGTCCCTGGGCATTGGCACACCTCTCCTGCACGTTCTGCGGGGCAGTAGCGTCCGGCAGCCCGGCGCCTTTGCCGACGGGGCCTGCCGGCATCGACAAACAATTTCCCCCAAAGATAATAACAGGTTATCCACAGGCTATGTAAAGCGGACTTGACAATCCGCCGTCAACGAGAAAACCTGTGGTTATTACGTAAGTGCATGAAATAAAAGAATAAAAAAATCTCGAAATATTGGGTAAATATGTGGATAAGTATTTTTCGGGCGGTTATGATGGCTTCGCCCGCGACGGTTTGACCGGGCACAGCCAAGATGTCAGCCAATAACACGAAGCATCGTTTCGCGCGTTGTCTGCCCGAGCGAGAGAGGTCGATTTTGCCCTACGCAACCTGGTCCCAGTGCAAGACACGCCTGCAGGATGAGCTGCCGGCGCAGCAGTTCAATACGTGGATCCGGCCCCTGCAGGCGAGCGAGGAAAGTGGTTGCCTGCGCCTGTATGCCCCCAATCGGTTTATTCGCGATTTCGTGACTGACAAGTTTGCCGGGCGTATATCTGAGCTGTTGCGGGAGCACCTTGGCGGCGCCGGTGTGGATGTCGTGCTCGAGATCGGCAATGGCCAGGCGCCGCCGCGCGTTAACGGTGATCCGTCCGACGCCGGATCGACGCCGCCACCTGCTGAGGCGGACCTGGCGATGCGGGCAGTATCCATGACACCCCCGGCCCAACCACTCGCGCGACCATCGGCAATCCAGCCCATGGTGTCGGCGCCCGCAGCCAGCTTTGGCCGGGCCAGCGACTCCGAGGTGCATGAAGCGCTGCAGCACCAGCACAACCTTGTTGGCAACTATACGTTCCAGAACTTCGTCGAGGGCAAGTCCAACCAGCTGGCCCTGGCGGCGGCGCAGCAGGTGGCGGAGAACCCCGGCGACGCCTATAACCCGCTGTTCCTGTACGGCGGGGTGGGGCTGGGCAAGACTCACCTGATGCATGCGGTCGGCAACGCCCTGAAAGTGAACAATCCCGAGGCGCGCATCGTCTACCTGCATTCGGAGCGCTTTGTCGCCGACATGGTAAAGGCGCTGCAGCTCAACGCCATCACGGACTTCAAGCGCTATTATCGTTCTGTCGATGCCCTGCTGATCGATGACATCCAGTTTTTTGCCAAGAAGGACCGCTCCCAGGAGGAGTTTTTCCATACCTTCAACGCCTTGCTGGAGGGTGGCCAGCAGATGATTCTCACCTGCGACCGCTACCCGAAGGAGATCGATGGCCTGGAAGAGCGTCTGAAATCCCGCTTTGGCTGGGGGCTCACCGTGGCGGTGGAGCCCCCGGACCTGGAGACCCGTGTCGCTATTCTCATGAAAAAGGCACAGCAATCGCGCATAGACCTCCCCCCGGACTCAGCCTTCTTTATCGCCCAGCGTATCCGGTCCAATGTCCGAGAGCTTGAAGGGGCGCTGAAGCGAGTGATAGCGAGTGCTAACTTCACTCGCAGGCCGGTAGATATAGACCTGGTCAAGGAAAGCCTGAAGGATCTCCTGGCGCTGCAGGACAAGCAGGTGAGCCTCGACAACATCCAGCGGACCGTCGCCGAATACTACAAGATCAAGGTGGCGGACATGATGTCCCGGCGTCGCAGCCGTTCCGTCGCCAGGCCCCGGCAGGTGGCGATGGCGCTGGCCAAGGAACTGACCAATCACAGCCTGCCGGAGATCGGCGACAGCTTTGGCGGTCGCGATCACACCACCGTCCTTCACGCCTGTCGGAAGATCAAGGAATTGCGCGAAACAAGCTCTGATATACACGAAGATTACAAGAACTTGTTGCGATCTCTAACGACTTGAGCACAATGGCAGGGTCTGGGCAGATAGTGTTCCGACAGCCCGGATCCATGACTGCAGCCGTGAAGGAAACCCCATGAAATTCAGCGTTCCGCGAGATGCCCTTATCAAGCCACTAAGCCTCGTTGCTGGGGTCGTGGAACGGAGAAACACCCTTCCGGTTCTGGCCAATGTCCTGTTGCAGGTGGAGGGTGATCACCTGTCCCTGACCGGCACTGACCTGGAGGTGGAGCTGGTCGGCCGGGTGGCACTGCCCGCCGACAGTGAGGCGGGTGAAATCACCGTGCCTGCACGCAAGCTCCTGGACATCTGCAAGTCCCTGCCCGACGGCAGTGATCTGCAGTTTCACGTACAGGATGGCAAGGCCGTGATGACCTGTGGCCGCAGTCGTTTTTCCCTTCTCACGCTGCCAGCGCGAGAGTTCCCGAATATTGAGGACAGCATCGGCAGCCACCAGTTCTCCCTGTCGGCGCAGCACCTGCGCCGCCTTATTGACCGTACCGCATTTGCCATGGCCCAGCAGGATGTTCGCTACTACCTTAACGGCATGCTCTGGGAGATCCGGTCGGGACGGCTGCGGTTCGTGGCGACGGACGGTCACCGACTGGCGATCTGTACGCTCCCGGATGCACTGGATGGCGTGGACGATATCCAGGTTATCCTTCCGCGCAAGGGGGTTCTGGAGCTGGGTCGGCTGTTGGGGGATGATGCCGATGAGGTCACCATTATTCTGGGGGCGAACCATCTGCGGGCGACAACGCCCGGGTTCAGCTTTACGTCCAAACTGGTGGATGGCAAGTTTCCGGACTACGAGCGGGTTCTCCCGCGATCGGCGGAGAAAGTGGTGGTTGGCGATCGGCTCCAGCTACGCCAGGCCTTCACGCGAACGGCTATTCTGTCGAACGAGAAATACCGTGGCGTACGCCTGAAGCTCTCCGCCAACACGTTGGAAATCGAGGCCAACAACCCGGAGCAGGAGCAGGCTGAAGAGGTAGTGCCCGTGGAGTACGCCGGTGATGGTCTGGAAATCGGTTTTAACGTGGGCTATCTGCTCGATGTGCTCGGCGTTTTGTCCGGCGATTCGGTGCGCTTTTCACTGTCGGATCCCAATGGCAGCGCCCTGCTGGAGGAGTCCGAGGCGGGCGACTCCCTGTATGTTGTCATGCCCATGCGGCTTTAGCCTGTCACGCTGAAAGAGATCAGACGCCCTGGACATCATCGTCACGCCTGCGCGGGTGGTGGGCGTCCCCTTCCTGACCTGTCCTGTGTCCGCTGTTCGCAGGGTCTCGCCCTTCCGGTAGATAATGCTGCACCCCAATGGGCTACGCCTGCCGCTACATGGCTGTTCACATGCTGACCCGGCTCGATATTCACAGTGTGCGCAACCTGAAGCAAGCCCGCCTCGATGGTCTGGCGCAGAGCAACATCCTGCACGGTCCAAATGGCAGTGGCAAAACCAGTGTTCTCGAAAGTATTCACCTGCTTTCCACAGCGCGCTCATTCCGTTCGGTCACCGCGCGCTCGGTGATCAGTCATGGAAGCAATGAGTTGACGGTCTATGGCGAGGTAATACGGGAGGGGGGCTCACACCGGCTTCCCCTCGGTATTCAGCGCGACAGGTCCGGTGCTGCGGATATTCGTGTTGCCGGCGCGACGGTTCGGTCTGCGGCGCAGCTCGCAGCTGAGCTGCCCGTACTGCTGCTCAACAGTGACAGTTTCAACCTGCTGACGGGGTCGCCCCGGGACCGTCGGCGCTTTCTCGACTGGGGTGTGTTCCACGTGGAACATGGTTTTTTTGCCAACTGGCAGCGGTTTCAGCGCTGCATCAAGCAACGCAACGCTCTCCTTCGTCGTGGTAACATAGCGAGTGCGGAGTTGGCGTCCTGGTCCGCGGAGCTCGCGACGGCCGGAGAAGCGCTGACGGCGAGTCGAGAGCGCTATTTCGCGCGGCTACAGGCACGGTTCACTCAGGTGATAGCAGCCGTTCTGCCCGATAGCGCGCCGGTATCGCTGCACTTCCGGCGGGGATGGGATAGAGACCGTTGCTATCACGAGGTTCTGGAGGGTGGACTGCCCGTGGATGCGGAGCAGGGATATACGCGTAGCGGGCCGCAGCGGGCGGATATCCGAATACTGTCGGGGGATGTGTCTGCCGCAGATACTTTGTCTCGGGGACAGCAGAAACTGGTCGTCAGTGCATTGAAACTGGCTCAGGGACATCTGCACAGTGAAGACAGGGCGGCAGGCCAGTGTGTGTTTCTGCTGGATGACTTGCCCTCCGAGTTGGACGAATGGCACCTGCGGCTGGTGTGCGACGAGATCACCCGTATGGGTGCTCAGGTTTTTATCAGCTGTATCGACCTGCCCAGCCTGCAATCGGTCTGGCAGGCGGATGGCCCGGTGTCAGTGTTCCACGTGGAACAGGGAAGGATTACAGAACAATGACCGGCATGACGACCCAGCAGCACCGCGGGCTTTCCCCGCGGGCCGCGGTCTTCACCATAAAGAGAAGCAAACTATGACTGATCAGGAAAACCAGAACGCCTACGATTCCTCCAGTATCAAGGTCCTGAAGGGCCTGGATGCGGTCCGCAAGCGGCCGGGTATGTACATTGGCGATACCGATGACGGCACCGGACTGCACCACATGGTGTTTGAAATTGTCGACAACTCGATCGACGAGGCACTGGCGGGACACTGCAGCACGGTTGATATCGTGATTCACCCGGACGAGTCCGTGAGCGTCAGCGATGACGGCCGGGGGATTCCGACAGAGATGCACGATGAAGGTGTCTCGGCCGCAGAGGTGATCATGACGGTACTGCACGC
>JAWLGG010000098.1:0-8393 GCA_041685155.1 Chromatocurvus sp. | reverse complement strand
GTTCGAAGAACACATCGGAACGGTAGCTGTAGACCAGTGCGCCGGTCAGGCTCAGGCTGCCCTCGAGGTCCCGGTCATAGAACAGGCCGGTGCTCGCGGTCCACTCGGGCTGCAATCGAAAGCGGTTGCCCGCCAGCGTTCCGTTGCTCGCATCGTCGTCGATCTCGGCATCGATCCAGGCGGTGTTGGCAAACAGCTCGATATCGGTGCCAAGCAATGCGCGCACATCGATCTCGATACCGAGGTTGGTTGCCGAGCCTGCGTTGGCGGTAAAGAAATTGCCCGCATCGTCCTGCTGGGTGACCTGGAAGTCCGAGTAGTCCTGGTAGAATGCGGACAAACCATAGGTGACGCGGTTGTCCATTGCGCTGCCCTTGATGCCCGCCTCGTAGTTCCAGACGATTTCCGCCGGTACTTCGGTGACGCTGGCTATCGCGTTGCCGCTGGCGTCCGCAGCGGATGTCACGTCAATTACGTTGGAGCGTCGCCCCTTGGCGACGGTGGCGTACAGGTTGGTCGCGCCGCCCAGGCTGTACAGCGCATTGAAGCGGGGCAGGTAATCGTCAAAGGACCCCGAGGCCTCGAAGATCTCGCCACCGGTCGATACCACAGGAAGCAGCGGTATGGGTGCGAGAACCGCGTTCGGTGCGATGGCGCTGAACCCGCTGCTGCGCTCCTCACTCACATAGCGCACACCCGCGGTCAGCTCCAGCCTCTCCGTCGCCGCCCAGGAAACGTCGGCGAAGACGGACCAGATATCGTTGTTGCCGTAGTTGGCGAACTCTGACTGGTAGGGCAACTGCAGGATGGCCCCGCCCGTGAGAATCGGCGTCAGCACGTTGACAGAACCGTCGGCATTGATACAGGGGGCGGCGGGGCCCAGAGCGCCGACGCAGTTCAGGTAGATGGACTCCTCCGTGCTGAATGGCACACGCTGTGAGCCGTCCTCGGTGAAGTAGTTGGCGCCGGCGATCGTGGTCAGGCGGTCGCCGGTGTGCACCAGGCGCAACTCCTGGCTGAACTGATCGCCCTCGGCGTCTTCCGCGAACTCGAGAAACCAGGCCTGGGTGCCGTCGGCGTCAAACACCTCAAGTGAGTCGAATTCCCGGTGGGCGCTGATGGAAGTCAGCGTGAGTTGCGATGACAGGGCCCACTCGATGGTCAGGTTGATGTCCTGCACTTCGCGCTCGATGCCGAGATCTGCCTTGCCCAGGACCTCTGCAGAAAGCGGGCTTCCGGTCATCTCCACAAAGCTGAACGGGCTGGTGTCGCCGCCGGTGGGGGCAAAGCGACCGTTCTTGAAGGAGGTGCCCGAATCGTCGTTCTCCTCATAGTTGTAGACCAGGTCGATGGTCAGGTCATCCGTGGGCGTGAAGCGCAGTGAGGGTCGCAGCGCCAGCCGTTCGATCGCCTGCATATCGCGCTGGCTTCGCCCCTGGGGGTTCTGCGCGCCCGGTGTGCCGGCGATGTTGTCGATAAAGCCCTCGCGCTCGCGGTACATGAAGGCCATGCGCGCCTGAAACGTGTCATTGCCGCCGGTGGCGAAACCGCGGGCAAGTCGCGAGGCATAGTTGCCGGCGCCGAGTGACAGCGCCGCGGCCGGTTCGATCTCCGGCTTGCTGGTGTAGACGCTGACCGCACCGACCGAAGCTGCAGTGCCGAAAAGCGTCGCCTGCGGACCCTTCACGACCTCTATCCGCTCTATATCGAAGAGTTCGAAGTAGGAGCCCCGGGAGCGCGATACGTCGACCCCGTTGTAGTACACGGACACGCGTGGCGATGCCTGGGCCGAGCCGCTGTCAGAGGTAATGCCGCGAATAACGAAGCCGGGGTTGTTCGGGCTCTGCTCCTGGATGACCAGTCCCGGTGTGATGTCCGAGACGGCATCCAGTTCCAGTATGTTGGCGCGCTCTAGCAGGTCACCGCTATAGGCAGTGATGCTGATGGGCACGTCCTCGACCGATTGCTCCCGGCGTTGTGCGTAGACCTTCACCTCTTCAATGGCGGCGCCGCTGTCCCGGCTCTGGCCGAGGCCCGGCAGAGGCAGTGCCAGGCCGGCCAGCGCCAGGGCAATCGCCCTGCGGCGGAAGGTATGTGATACAGGCATGTGTGTGCTCCGTCGTGGGGGGATATGACGGCGCGACACTACTGGCCGAATGCGTCAGTGCTGTGACGCCCCGGTGAACTTTACATGACAGGCGGGACGGGACCGGGACAGCGTGTGCCGGCGGTCCCGGGAAGGCTATTTGCCTTCCTTGGCCTCGGTGAGATCGCGGGTTTCTGCAGCCGGCGCGTTCTTCATGACAGACTTGATGCCTTTTTCCATGCCGGTAAGTCCGGTGTACATCTGGCTCTTGCCGATGACCTGGCCGTTGGTGGCGGTCATGACAAAGTAGGCCTGTCCCTTGGTGGATGTCTTGCGTTCGAAACGCGCGGGTGCCGCCGCATTCTTCTGCACGGAGGCAATGCCGGCGCTTGCCGAACGCTTGCTGTCGTAGGCCTGGCTGGTGAAGATCACCTGTCCGTTACCCGCCTTGAGATTGAACGAGAACTTGCCGGTCTTGCCTTTCTTGAGTTCGAATTTTCCTGCCATTGTGTCGTCTCATGTTGTGATTGAACAGGCCGGCCTCTGGCATTACCTGACAACAGGCTGCGACGCCGACTCTCATCAGCATAGACCAGTCAGGTGCGACCGCAAGAAAAGGTTGCCACCGCCGCCATGCCTTTGCCCCCGGGGGTGATAAAGCTATACTCAATATTCTGAAGCAATACTCAATTTCACGGCATTAGGCCAGGCCCTCCATGGTTCTCGATTTCGACGGCGCACGTCTGCCGAATCCGCATATCACGGCTGACCACGATGCCTGGCGCGCGCAGCTGCGACGCTTTGTCGACACGGAGATCGCGCCCTTTGCAGATGCCTGGGACGAGGCCGGCCACATACCCGACGAACTCTGGTCCAGGGCTGCCGATGTCGGCCTGCTGGGAATGGGATACCCCGAAGCTCTTGGCGGCACCAGCGAAGGTATCGACGTCTGGCATCACTGGATCGCAGCCGAGGAACTCGCGCGCTTCGCCGCCGGTGGTGTCAACGCCAGCCTCATGGTGCACGGTATCGGTCTGCCGCCCGTGATTCACTGGGGCAGCGAGGCAATGAAGCGGGAGGTGGCACCGGCGGTGCTCGCGGGCGAGAAGCACATCGCGCTGGGTATCACCGAGCCGGGCGGGGGTTCCGATGTCGCGTCACTGGCGGCGACCGCGGTGCGCGACGGCGAAGACTACGTTGTGAATGGGTCAAAGACCTACATAACCGGCGGCATGCGGGCAGACTGGGTGTCGACGGCTGTGCGCACGGGAGGCGACGGCGCGCGCGGCATCTCCATGCTGCTGATTCCCACGGATTTGCCGGGGTTCTCGCGCACGCCCCTGGAGCGCAAGATGGGCTGGTGGGCCTCGGATACCGCAACCCTGTATTTCAACAACCTGCGCGTGCCGGCAGACAACCTGATCGGGCCGGAAAACCAGGGCTTCAAGGTTATCATGACCAATTTCAATGCCGAGCGGATGAGTATGGCGGCGAGTATGGAGGCGCTGGGCCGGGTCTGCCTCGAGGAGGCAGTGCAATGGGCGCAGCAGCGCAACACCTTTGGCAGGCGACTGGCCGACCACCAGGTTATCCGGCACAAGATCGCGCAGATGAAGCAGAGGCTGAACGCGACCCAGGCCTATCTTCGCCTGTGCTACGAGAGTATCGAGTCGGACTCAGCCGACCCCGGTGATATTGCGCTGCTCAAGGTGCAGGCCAGCGAGGCGCTGGAGTTCTGTGCCCGGGAGGCGATGCAGATACTCGGCGGCATCGGCTACATGCGCGGCAACCGCGTCGAGCGCATCTACCGCGAGGTGCGGGTGAATGCGATTGGCGGCGGCTCGGAGGAAATCATGCGCGATCTCGCGGCACGGCAGTACGGACTGTGAGCATCACGCTGTGGCACTGTGGCGGCGCGCGCTCTCGACCTGCAGTGACCTCACCCGACGGGAGATCGCCATGACGGTTGCACAGAAGGAACTCGAGACCTTCCGCAAGGGCGTCGCGGCCTGGCTCCGGGACAACCGTCCCGCCGACCCCGGCTTCCTGCTGCCCCAGTCCTTCATGGAAGTCAGCACGGACCAGCAGCTGGACTTTCTCCGGGAGTGGCAGCACCGGGTCTGGTCGGCGGGCTACCTGGGCATGGCCTGGCCGCGGAAATACGGCGGCGGTGGCGTCGAGCCCGTGTTCCAGGCCATTGCCGACCAGGAGATGCGCCGCGCCGGCGTGCCCATCTGCTTCAACGTGATCGGCCTCGGCTGGGCCGGCCCGCTGATCAACGATATCGGTACCGACGCGGAGAAGGCGACCTACCTGAAGGGCATTCTCAGCGCTGAGGATATCTGGTGTCAGGGCTTTTCCGAGCCCGACCATGGCTCGGATCTCGGCGCCGCGCAGACCCGGGCCGTCCGCGATGGCGACGCCTACCTGGTCAACGGCAGCAAGATCTGGACGACCATGGGCAACTACGCGAAATACATGATTCTGCTGGCGCGCACGGACCCGGACGCGCCGCGGAAGTACGATGGCCTGTCGTTTTTCCTTTCACCCATGCAGGTGCCGGGGGTGGAGACGCGGCCGATCCGAAAGCTCACCGGCGAGTACGGCTTCACCGAGACCTTCTTCACCGATGCGCGGATTCCCGTTGCCTGCCGCATGGGGGACGAGGGCGATGGCTGGAAGATCGCCATGAAGACCCTGCAGTACGAGCGCGGTGCGGACGCGGGCGCTGCCGGCGGGCTGGCCTTCGTCCGCGTTGCCATCGACGACATGATCCATGAACTGCGCGATGTCTCGCGGGACGGGCGCCCTGTGCTGGAGGATCCGCTGATGCGCGACCAGCTGGTCAGGCTGGCCATGGAGGAAAAGGCTATTGCTCTCGGTGAGCGCCGCTCGGCCATCGCGCCCCTGACCACCGACTACCCCTATTCACTGCCCCTGTCACACAAGCTGCGCTGGACGGAATACACCCGCCGCCTGCGCCAGTTCGCGGTCAACGCCCAGGGTGCGGCGGGCAGCCTGTACGTGGGTGATGAGGCGGCGCGACAGGGTGGCTTCTGGCAGCGCGCCTACATGAACAGCTTCTCCGCGACCATCGGTGGCGGCACCAGCCAGGTCCAGGCGAACATCATTGCCGAGCACGTGCTCGGCCTGCCGAAATAGGGAGCAGCGTATGTCGGTGATCGGCAGTACCCGCCTGGCCCTTGGCGAAGAGCAGGCCATGCTGCTGGACGTGGCCCGGGATTTCTGCCGCCGCCAGGCACCCATGTCCGCGGTGCGAGCGCAGCTGGCGTCACCTTTCGGTTTCGATGAAAGCCTGTGGCGGCAGATGACAGACCTGGGCTGGACGGGGATTGCCCTGCCGGAAGCCGTCGGCGGTTCTGCGCTGGGTATTGCCTCTGTCGTGCCCGTGGCGGAGGCGCTGGGGCTTGCCATGCTGGGAACCCCCCTGCTGGCGACCACCCTTGCGGCCCAGCTGCTGCAGCGCGCCGCGCCGGGCACCCAGGACGACCTGCTGGCGGAAATCGCCGCGGGCGCCGTCGCCACGGTAGCGCTGCTGGAGAACGAGGACTGGGGCAATACGCGGATTCAGGTCACCCTCGACGGCGACAAACGCCTGTCGGGAGAGAAAATCCTGGTCTGGGACGCCCAGGCGGCGGATCTGTTCGTGGTAGTGGCCCGGGACGGCGCGGGGGAGACAGTTCTTGCGGTGGTTCGCCGTGCTGCATTCGCGCCCGATGCGCTGGTGCCGCATAGCCTGGTGGACGAGACGCGCCGCGCCGCGCGGGTCAGTCTTGACGGCGTGCAGCCGGAGGAAGTGATCACGGGGCCCAGCGTGCGTTCCGCCTTGCACGACTACCGGCTTCTCGGCGCGTTGCTGCTTGCCGCCGAGGCGGGCGGCAGCGCCGCGTCCTGTCTCGATACCACCGTGGACTACCTGAAGACCCGCAAGCAGTTCGGGCGGCTGATCGGGTCCTACCAGGCGCTCAAACACCCGGCGGTCGATATCCTCACGGCTGTGGATGCCACGCGTTCCTTTGTCTATCACGCCGCCAGCGTCGTCGACGATGCCCCGCTGGCGAAAGACGCGGAGATCGCCTGCCGCATGGCCAAGGCCCAGGCCACCGAGACACTCTGCCACGCCGGTGATCGCGCCATCCAGTTCCACGGTGGCATGGGATTCACCTACGACTGCGATGCGCAGCTGTACCTGCGCCGCGGGCTGTGGCTGCAGCAGCAGTTCGGCGATGCCCAGCACCACCGCACACGGCTGGCGGCCCTGCTGCTCGACTGAGCGCTGTTCAGGTTGCGACCGTCGTTTCCGGAATGTCGGTGCGATGGCCTGCCGTCCACCTGCTGTCCCCGGGCGTATAATGGGGTATGTCAAAAAAACCACTGCTCAACCGTCGCGGTGCCCTTGGGCGGAGTTTCGCCGTCTCCGTGGCCGGCCTGCGCGCTGGCGGCGCGTTCGCACTTGACGGCGCGCTGCAGCGCCTGCGCGGCACGGAAGGTGGCGCCGATTCCGAGATGCTGAGGCGAGAGGCCCGGCGCTTTGTCACTGAACTCGGGCGCCTCAAGGGCACCTACGTCAAGATCGGCCAGATGTTCGCGCTGCTCGGCGAGCACTTCCTGCCGCCGGCGCTGACGGAGGCCCTGCACGAGCTCGAATCCGAGACACATCCACTGCCCTGGTCAGAGGTGGAACCGGCCCTGCGCGCGTCTCTCGGTGACAGGCTCGACGAACTGGACGTGGAAACCACGGCGCTGGCCGCCGCGTCGCTGGCTCAGGTACACCGCGCGACAGTGCGTGCCAGTGGCGAGCAGATCGTGCTCAAGATACAGTACCCGGGCCTGGCGCGGGTCATCGACGGCGATTTCGATGCGGTCGTGCGCATGCTGCTGCTGGCGCGCTGGATCAAGGCGGGGCGTGAGCTCGACGACTGGCTGGGCTCCATGCGTGAGCAACTGCACTTCGAGATCGACTACGGGCGCGAGGCGCGCATGGGCGACCACATCAGCGCCTGCGTGGACGAGCGCCGGGAGGCGCTGGCGTCGCGTGGGGTGCACCTGCACGTGCCACAGCGCCACCCGCGTTTCTGCACTCGCGAGGTGCTGGCGCTGGAGTATATCGATGGCAGGCGGGTCAATCATCCGGATGTCGCCGCGCTGTCCCAGCGGCGGCGCAATGCCCTCGGCCGGGGCATGCTCGAGCTGTTCTTTTCCGAGCTGTATCACTGGGGGTTGCTGCAGACCGATCCCAATTTCGGCAACTACCTGATACGGCGCAACGCGGGTCGCGACGAACTGGTGCTGCTGGATTTCGGTTCGATGCTGAAGTGTGACAACGCCTTCCTGCACCACTTCGGCAGCACCATTGCCGCCGGGCAGAGACAGGACCGCGACACGATCGTCGAGGGGCTGGTGGGGCTGGGCTGCCTGCGCCCCGACAGCAGCGAGTTTGCTCGCGATACCTTCAGTGACTTCTGCCTGCAGCTGCTCGAACCCCTGCGACCTCCGGGTGATCTGCCGGAGCAGTACTGCAACGCCCGCGGTGAATACCGCTGGGGGCAGTCGCGCCTGATGCAGCGGGTCGGCCGGCAGGCGGCGAACTCGGCGGCGACCCGGCATTTCGCCACGCCGTCCCGCGAGTTCGCGATGATCGCCCGCAAGCTCACCGGCGTGTTCACCTTCATTGCCGTGCTCGATGCGGAATTCAACGGCTACGAGCGGGTGCACGACTATATCGATACCTGGCTGGAGGAGACCGCGTGAGCGCGGACAAGGAAAAGGGCGGAAACGGCAGCGGCGATAAAGAGCGCGGCAGGCAGAGTGCGGTGCCCACCGGGCGCGTCGGTCGCTTCGCGCGGGTAGCAAGGCTCACTGCGGGCGTGGCCGGAGGCATGCTCGCGGAGGGCGGCCGGCAGTGGCGCGCGGGAAAGCGTCCCCGTCGCCGGGATCTGCTGCTGACGCCCGGCAATGCGAAGCGGGTGGCCGATCAGCTGGCCGATATGCGCGGTGCAGCGATGAAGCTCGGGCAGATACTGTCCATGGACAACGGCGACCTCCTGCCGCGTGAACTGGCGGACATTCTCGGGCGCCTGCGCTCGGAGGCGAGCGCGATGCCCGAGACGCAGCTGAATGCGGCGATGACCGAGGCCTATGGCGCCGACTGGGAGTCCCTGTTCAGCGAGTTCGACCGCTACCCGATTGCCGCTGCCTCGATAGGGCAGGTAAACCGGGCCGTGGATCAAGAGGGCCTTGAGCTGGCCCTGAAAATCCAGTACCCGGGTGTGGCAAAGAGCATCCG
>JAWLGG010000097.1:0-8418 GCA_041685155.1 Chromatocurvus sp. | reverse complement strand
GCTGGAGCGCAACGCGGCGACCATTCCCGCACTGCTGCGGCGCATTGCGCTGACCGAGAATGCTCTCGGCGTGCTGCTGGGGCAGGCACCTGCCGCACTGGCTCGGGGACGGGCGCTCGACGCGCTTGATGCGCCGGATCTTCCCGCCGGGCTGCCGTCCGATCTGCTGGCGCGGCGTCCCGATGTACGCGCCTCGGCGCAGCAGTTGACGGCCGCAGGCCGCCGGGTCGGTGTGGCACGGGCGGCGCGTTTTCCCCGCCTGTCACTGACCGGACTTCTCGGCGTCGCCAGCAGCGATCTTTCGGACCTGACCCGGTCCGGGGCCGAGCAGTCCCAGGTCGCCGGCGGGCTCGCGGGCCCACTGTTTACCGCGGGCCGGGTGAACGCCGAGATCGATGCCGCGCTGGCGGAAGCGCGGCAGGCCGAGGCAGCCTATCGTCGAACCGTTCTCACGGCCCTGCGCGAGGCCGAGGATGCCCTGTTGGTGTTCAGCACCACAAGGGACGAGTCGGCGGCCCTGCAGCGTCGGGTTGCCGCGGTTCGCGACTATCTGTCCTACGCCGAAATGCGCTATGACGGCGGCTACGCGAGTTACCTTGCGGTGCTGGATGCCCAGCGGTCACTGTTCGATGCGGAGCTGCAGGCCCTGCAGGTGCGTGCCGAGTCCCTGCGCTCGGTCGTCGGGGTGTATCGTGCCTTTGGCGGCAGCTGGGGATTGTAGCGGGCCAAAGGTTCTGCCCCGTAGAGGGCGGGCTTTCTTCCGGAGCCGACGGCACCTGTCAATCCGGTGCAGGGTGTTGTGCCCGCTTTGTTGGCACGGCACGAAATCTGCTTTCCACTTGCAATGCATACATCGAACATGAAGCGAGCATGAGCGCAGCATTCACGCGCAGGGCCTTCCTGCAGCGCCTCGGTGCTGCAGGCGGGTCCGCGGCGGTGCTGCAGGGCGCGCTGGCGCTGGGCCTGACGCCGGCGGTGTCCCGTGCTGCGTCTTTGGTGAACACGCTTCCCCGGGGCGACGGCAGGTCGGTGGTACTCCTGGGCGGCGGGCTCTCCAGCCTGATGGCGTGCCTCGAACTGGAGCGCGCCGGCTTCCGGTGCACCATAGTGGAGGCCTCTCACCGGGCGGGTGGGCGCAACCTCACCCTGCGCGCGGGCGACCTCATCGACGAGCTGGGTTACCCGCGCCGCTGTGAGTTTGACGACGAGCCGCACCTGTACTTCAACGCCGGGCCGGCGCGCATTCCCGCGCACCATCGCCTGCTGCTGCACTACTGCCGGGAGCTCGGGGTCGAGCTGGAGCCGTTCATCAACGTCGACTATAACGCCTGGGTGCACGACAACAACGCCTTTGGCGGCAGGCGCATGCGGCAGCGACGGGTGCTGGCCGAGGCGCGGGGCTTTCTGACGGAGCTGGCGGGCAAGTCCACCCGCGCCGGTGCCTTCGACGAGGAGTTCAGCGCCGAGGACCTCGAGAAGTTCATGGCGTTCCTGCGCAGCTATGGCGACCTGGATCCGAACCTCCTGTACCGCGGCTCGCGGCGGGCGGGGTACCGGCAGCCGGGAAGGACCGCACCGACCGCCGGCATGCTCGAGCCGGGGGAACTGCATTCGGGGCTGGATTTTTCCGAGATCCTGAAGTCGGACTTCTGGGCCTACAAGATGCACTTCGGCGAGGATGAGGATCAGGCGGCGCCGCTGATGCAGGCCCGCGGTGGCATGGACCGGATCGTGGATGCCTTCCGCCGCGAGATCAGAAGCCCCGTGCAGCTTCAGGCCATCGTCCAACGAGTGCGTGTATCCGCCGACGGGGTCGATGTTGTCTACCAGCAGGGCGGCCAGCTGCATCGCCTGCGCGCGGATTACTGCCTGAACAGCATCCCGGCGCACCTGCTGGTGGGGCTGGACCACAATTTTCCGGCGCGCTACCTCGAGGGCCTGAGCAGTATCGGGCGCGGAAGGCTGTTCAAGCTGGGCATCCAGATGAACGAGCGCTTCTGGGAGGAGGAAAGCATCTACGGCGGCATTTCCTGGACCAGCCAGCCGATCGAGCAGGTCTGGTATCCCCCGCACGGTACTCACCTGGCCAGCGGCGTGATGCTGGCGGCCTATACCTTTGAACCGGCCAATGCCTCCTACTTTGCCCGCATGACACCGGAGGCGCGCTGCGCCGCGGCGCTGGATCAGCTGGAAAAACTCCACCCCGAAGCTCGTCGGCATGCGGGCGCTTTTGTCAGCGTACCGTGGCAGCGCATGAATCATCACCTCGGATGCGGAGCGGTATGGAGTGACGACGCGCGGCAGCGGTACTTCGGCTATCTGCAGCGGCCCCTTCAGGGCCGCCACCTCATGATGGGCGACCAGATGAGTTATCACCCGGCGTGGCAGGAGGGGGCGCTGTCGTCGGCGCACCACGCGCTTGGCGAGCTGGGTCGGCTGGTGGTGGCGTCGTCGCTGACCGCGGTGGCCGAGGGCTTCAACGGGAGCGTGTCTTGAATTCGGCTCTCTTGCGGGAGGTTCTTTTGCAGGCGGCTATGTTGAAGGCGGCTCTGATGAAGGCGGCTCTGATGACGAAAGCTGTCCTGAAGGATGCTGTCCCGGGGAGAGCTTTCCTGAACAAGGCGGGATGCTGTCGTCGCGCCCGCTCGCCGCTGCACGATAGGGCCCGGCGGCGCGTGATGGCACACCTGGCTGGTGCCTTTCTGGTGGCCGGCGGCGCCGTGCAGGCGCAGAACGAAGCCGGTGTCGAGCACAAGGACATGGCGCCGGTGCCGGAGCCGTTCCTGTTCTGCACGAGTTGTCACGGCGCTGGCCTCGCCGGCAACCCCGCGGTGGGCGCACCGGCGATTGCCGGTCTGCCGGCGTGGTATGTACGCGAACAGTTGCGCGCGTTTCGCAGTGGTTCGCGTGGCTCGCAGCCGGACGATGGCATTGGCGCCGCCATGCGCGCCGCGGCCGGGCTGCTGCCCGACGAGGACGCGGTGTATGCTGTTGCTGAGTATGTCGCGGCATTGACGCCCGGGCCGGCCGATCTCACAACAAAACCCGAGGATCCCATCATGAAAACCCGAAACCCTGTATCACTCACCGGTCTTGCCGGTGGCGCCGCCCTGGCGCTTGCCGTTGGCGCCAGCACCAGTGCCGCCGCCGAGGTACGCCGGCACAAGCTGCCGGACAGCGATTTTCCCATCGCCCAGGCGGTGGAGGTGCTTCCGGGCACGACGCTGGTCTACCACAGCGGCATGACGCCGCGGCCCGCCGACCCGGAAGCGGAGCAGTATTCTCCCGAGTACTGGGGGGATACCGAGGCCCAGACGCTGTCGGTATTCAGGCGACTGGAAGACTCGCTGACCGCCAAGGGGCTTACCTTCGATGACGTGATCAAGATGCAGGTCTTTCTTGTCGCCCCGGAGGCGGGGGGCATGATGGACTTCGCGGGCATGATGCGCGCCTACCGTCGCTACTTCGGCACCGAGGAACAGCCGAACCTGCCAGCGCGCTCGGCGCTGCAGGTCGCCGGCCTTGCGGTACCCGGCATGCTCGTGGAGATCGAGGTGGTCCTCGCGCGCCCCTGACGGGGTGGTGGGTGGTGGGGTCAGATACCGTCTTGAATAGCAAGACCCGCTAAGGGGATTCTTGCATCGAACGGTCGTCCCGACTTGATCACCCCGTAAATCATGTGGGCCAGCTTGCGCATACTGGCCCCCACGATAGCCTTTGGCGCCAGTCCGCGCTCGCGCAGTCGTCTGGCCATAGCCACAATCGCCGGGTTGTAGCGTGTGGCGACCACGCCAGGCATGTAGAGGGACTTGCGCGCCGCTGCGTGGCCCGTTCTGGACATCATCGTCCGGCCCCTGACGGAGCTGCCAGACTCCCGCTGCCGGGGTGTGACGCCCAGGTAGGCGGCAAAGGACTTGGCGCTCTGGAAGCGACGGATGTCCCCGACATACGCCATGACGCAGGCCACCGTCTTCCCCCCGATACCGGGAATGCTGCCGATGAGCCTGGCGTCCTGCTTGAGATCCGGGTTCTGGTCAATGTGATCATCGATGTCCGATTCAACCCGCGCTATTTGCTGGTCCAGCCAGTCAATGTGCTCTCGCACCATATCCTCCACCGAACCCGGTTCAGACTGCTCCAGCGCTTCCAGGCGATTACACTCCTGCTGGCGCATGTCGATCAGCGATTGCAGCCGGTCAACCAGCTGTCGCAGCGCTCTGTGCGCGTGGCTGGGCGGATCCCAGCGCTCCAGTTCAACCGAGCGGGCAAAGACCGCCAGCAGGCGCGCATCCGACTTGTCGGTCTTGGTGCGGCTGAGCTGGCTCTGGGCGAAGCCCTTCACTCGCGCAGGATTGACGACACTGACCCGCCAGCCGGCGTCAGCCAGCACGATCGCCACCGCCTCACTGTAGGGGCCGGTTGCCTCCAGGCAGATCGGCGTGTCGGCCGGATCCAACTCGCGCTCCACCAGCCAGTCCAGCAGTCGCTGGTGTCCGGTCGTTGTGTTGTTGAGTACCTTGCTCTTGAACTTGTCTCCTCGTGCCATGCAAACATCCAGCTTGCGTTTGCTGACGTCGATGCCTACGGCGTGCTCACTCACCATGTCTAACCTCGTATGCGAGTTCTGGGCAGCGACCTTGTGGCGCTGCGCGACCCAAGTTACCGTTCAGAATCGATGAATAAACAAACCGGGTGGCGGACTTATCTGACCCTCAGGTTCAGCGACCTTTGGTCCGGTCAGCCTCTGCCACCCGAGCCGCTTCATCAGAACTACCTTGTTGATCTAACGCGGCATCGTCAAGATACGAGGTCCGGGACCAGGTCCCGGACCTGGTCCCGGACCTGACCCCACCGGTCAAAAAAGGTCAGAATGTCTTCCTGACCCGCAGGTAGATTCGGCTGGCCGGCTCGAACTGGCCGATCAGCTCGTTCTCCCGCCCCCAGGTCAGGTCGGCACCGACGTCGACAGCCAGCGAGTCACTCTGCTGCCAGGTCAGCGCGGGCCGGAGGGTGCCGCTGCCGTCGCTGAGAACGTTGATCATCTCCAGCACCCCGCGCCAGCGATCGTTGCGGAAGCTGCGCTGGACACGCAGTGTGCTGACCACGTCGGTGCCGGGCCGGGCGAGGCCAACGTCCCCGCTGTCGATGTGATCCACCGCAAGCTGTGCATTCATGAACACCCCACCGGGCAGGCTCCAGTCCAGGCCACTGCCGACAATCCAGCGCGACTGCCTGCCGGCCACCAGACCGGGAGCCGGCGCGTGGTTCACCGGCTGCCTGGGAATATGGGCGGCTTCCAGTCGCCAGACCCGGGCGCCGGCGGCCAGTTGCCAGGTAGCGCCGAGCAGCGTGCGCGTGGGATAGCGCAGCTGCACGCCGCTACCGTCCGCCAGAAACACCGGCTCGGTATCCGGGCCGCGAATCAGCATGACGCTGGTGTCGCTGCTGCCGATGGTTCGCGACAACCGCAGCCCGATCGTCTGGTCGTCGGGCGCATCCACGTCGATGCTGGTGGGCACGATGCCGGCCGGCAGTCCTCCCCGGGAGCGTGCGGCGCGGATATCGTAGGTGCCTCCCGCCCGGGCCAGCTGGTTGACGCTGCCATCCAGCGCGGCGGCGGCATCCACCCGTATGCCGCCGAGGCGGAAGCGTGCACGGGCGCCCCAGCGCGACAGGCGCTCGGGCCGCTCCGGGGTGAACACCGCCTCGCGCCGGCGCACCGCGTCAAAGCGGTCCGTTACCTGTACGCCGTCGAGGACGCCCCAGGCCACGGTCTGCTTGCCCAGGGTCACCTGCGTGGCGCGCTGGCGCCAGCTCAGGGTCGCCTCTTCGATCTCCAGGCGCGCGTCGTTACCTGCCTGCCAGGGTTCCGACAGATCGCTGTAGGTCTCCCGCGTACCCAGCCCCGTATCGCTGGCGGCCGCTTCCACGCGCAGGCGGCCCTCGGCGGACCAGGCCCGCCCGAGGCGCCGGCGAGTCCCCGGCAGCAGTGTCACGCGCGCCTGGGACAGCCCGCCCCGGGTTGCCACGGCGACCACGGTCTCGGTCTGCAGCGAACTACTGCTGCGCGTTGGCGCAGCCGCCGCCGGCCAGGTAAAGCTGGCGACAAGCAGCCAGGCAGCGGGGCGTAGCAGTCGGCATCGCGACTGCCGCCTCGCGCGTGGGCCGGCGGAGCGTAAATCCATCATGTGCAAGTGTCAGTCGAGGTAGGGAAGGCCATAGGAGAGGGACTCGGCATCAAACACGCTGTCGTCCAGGTCCGGTCGGTGCTGCATGTCCGTGAAGTACACCTGCGTGGTGTGACCGCTCTGCAGCTGGTTGACGGTGAAGCGCATTGCCGTCCACGCACCGCCCACGGTTTCCAGTTCCTCCACAACGATATGCTTCAGCGGATCGCCGTCCGCATCCCGGTAGTTGATCTCGAGCGGGAAATGGCGTTCGGCATCGACGAGGGCGGAAAATTGCGAGTAACCGGTCTCCGCAACGATCTGCGGCGACCTTGCTTCACCCTCGAGCAGCAGGTAGCTCACGCCATCGACAATCTCCTCCTGCGCCCCGGTGAATACCCAGTCCTCCAGGCCAAACTTGAAGTCGTCCTTAATGTCACCGTAGGACAGGTCGGTGCCCATGAAATAGTCACCCCGGTCCGACACCGGAAGGCGCCGCACGCGCTCGGTAGCCGGCAGGTACAGCCAGTTCTCGTCATCTCCGACACGGTGGTCAAAGCTGAGGAATGCCGTTTCACTGAGCATCGCGGGCTGGGTGAAGAAGATGGCGATGCGGATGGTCTCCGGCGTGTCCGAGTGGAGCATCAATGCCTCGCGCTGTCGCGTGTCACCGGAGCCGTTGCGGAGGGAAAAATGCATGGTGCCAACACGACCCTCGTTGGCGGGGCGCGCGGCGATGGCTTCCGCCGTGGCCAGCGCAATGGGGTCGGATGCGCTGTCTGCCAGCCCCTGGCCGGCGCCTGTCGCCAGGATCAGGGATAGGATGAGACGTCTAGGCTTGGGCAGCATGGGCCTGGTTCCTTTGGGTAATGAGAGAGGTGGAAGCGATGAGTGCTGGCATCATGACCAGGGCGCCGACAAGGGAACCGAGGGCGCCGACAGCCACCAGCACACCAAACCAGCGCAGTGGCGGTGCCGAGCTGATACAGATCACGGCGAGGGCGAAACCGAGTGCGACCGCGGACCAGAAGCAGGCCCTGGCGACAACGATGTAGTTGCCGGTGACGGCAGCGCCGGGGTCGGGGTTGATGGCGAGCTGCCGGCGCAGCTGCGACACCAGGTGAATGCCGAAATCCACACCCAGACCGGTGGCGATGGCGGCGGTCATGGACGTCGCCGGCGCAATGTCGATGCCGAAGAATCCCATGGTGGCGTAGACCGTGACCACGCCGACGAACACCGGTATCACCGCGAGACTCGCAAAAATCGCCGACCGGAAGATGACCAGCGTGGTCAGGAACACCAGCGCCGACGCCACGCCCAGCCCGACGAAGTGGGTGGCGGCCAGCTGACTCATCCAGCCGTCATTCACGGCGACGCGGCCGCTGATCTGTACCTCCAGGCCGCTGCTCGCACGCCACACCTCCAGCTGGCGTTCCAGGGCCCGGACCACCGGCAGCGTCTCCCGGTAGCTGTCGGTAGACAGCTGCGCCCGCACCAGCGCCCGGCTGTGGTTGTAGTCGATATCCCGCTTGAAGTCCTCGGGGGCGCCGGACGTTTCATAGAGAAACATGTACTGTCCCGGTCCGCGCTCATTTGTGGGCAGTTCGCCGTAGCTCGCACCCGTCAGTATCGCGTGCATCAGCGACAGATAGCTGTCGATTCCGGTGACGTTGACCACCAGGGGCAGGCCGGCGATCTCGCTGCGCAGTGTCGCAATGGATCTGATTGCGGCGGGGGTCATCAGGCCTCCGGGCGTTGGCGAGCTGACCATGACGTCGAGAAAATTCATGCCGCCGAGATGGGCGTTGATGGCCTCATCGGAGATCCGCACGGAATCATCATCCACAAAGTAGCGCTGGCGCTCGTAGTCGAAATCCGCGCGCAGACCGAAGACGCTGAGCAGGACCAGCGCCGTGAAGGTCATCGCCAGCGCCAGTCTCGGGCGTGCAAAGGAGGCGGTGGACACCACGGCGATGGCGCGTCCGATCGGCGTGTTTTCCTCTTCGCGTGCGGGGCCGGCCCCGGGGCGCAGGTCGGTGAGAATCATGATGGCGGGCAGCGCGGTGACGCTGAACAGCCAGGCGGCGGCGACGCCCACGGCAGCGTACACGCCGAATTCACTGATGGGCTGCATGGCGGCACCCACGGACAGGCCGAGAAAGGCGGCGATCGTGGTCAGCGTCGTCAGTGACACTGGAACAAAGGTGTGTCCCAGGGCCTCGGTTGCCGCCTCGCGTGCGCTCATTTC
>JAWLGG010000096.1:0-8439 GCA_041685155.1 Chromatocurvus sp. | reverse complement strand
GTCATTCATTTACTTAGATCTTAATCGCACTAAACTGGCGACCTCGAAATCCAAGATCAGCAGGCCGGCCCATCGGGTCGGGCCAGGGGAGTCTCGGCAATGGCCGCAGTGCAGACAGCGCAGGTGACCTGGGTTCACCACTGGAACGATCGCCTGTTCAGCTTTGCGACGGAGCGCGAACCCGGTTTCCGTTTCGAGAACGGCCATTTCACCATGGTGGGCATGCAGGTCGACGACAAGCCGGTGCTGCGCGCCTACAGCATTGCCAGTGCCAACTACGAGGACCACCTGGAGTTTCTCAGCATCAAGGTGGATGACGGCGCGCTGACCTCGCGCCTGCAGCATATCAAGGTGGGCGATGAAGTGCTTCTGGGCCGCAAGCCGGTCGGTTCCCTGGTGCTGACGGACCTGCACCCCGGTCGCTGTCTCTACCTGTTTGCCACCGGCACGGGGCTGGCGCCCTTCCTGTCCATCGTTCGTGATCCGGATGCCTATGATCGTTTCGACAAGGTCGTGCTGGTGCACGGGGTGCGTCGCGTCACCGACCTGGCCTATGCAGATTACCTGCGCAATGAGCTGCCCCGGCACGAGTACCTCGGCGAGTGCGTCCAGAAGCAGTTCCTCTACTACCCGACGGTGACGCGGGAGCCCTTCGAGAACGAGGGCCGGATCACTGATCTCGTCGCGTCCGGCAGGATGTGTGAGGACCTGGGGCTGCCGCCGCTGGACCCGGCCCGGGATCGGGCCATGATCTGTGGCAGCATGGCGATGCTCAAGGATCTGTCTGCACTGCTGGATGCGCGGGGCTTTGCAGTCTCGCCGAACCAGGGAACGGCCGGCGACTACGTGATCGAGAGGGCGTTCGTGGGCTGAAGGCGTGGAGCGGGTGATGGGAATCGAACCCACGTCATCAGCTTGGGAAGCTGAGGTTCTACCATTAAACTACACCCGCGCACGCGCAAGATAGCGCGAAGGCATTACGTCGTAAAGCGCCCGGCGCATCAATCCCCGCGGGAGGCGCCAGCGGCTTCAGGTCTGCCCCGACGACGAGGACAATCCCATCGTGTCACAAGAGCGAGAACTGCAGATTCAGGTTGCCGAAGTCCTCATGGACGTCGAAGCCGAGCTGCGCCAGCGCGCCCTGTGGCAAGCCGATCACCCCGGCGCATGCGCCCTGGCTTCGACCCAGCCTTTCTGTTTTGACACGCTCAGCCTGCCGCAGTGGCTGCAGTTTGTGTTCCTGCCCCGGATGTATCATCTGATCGACGACAATCAGCGCCTGCCCGATGCCTGCGGCATTGCGCCGATGGCGGAGGAGTACTTCCGCGGTACGGCGCTCGTTCACGGCAACCTGATTCCGGTCCTGCGCCGGCTTGACCGCCTGCTATGCGGCGAAGAGGGCCCGCGCGCCTGAGGTGGGCGGGCCTCACCTGACTTGCGGCGGTCCGTCAGGGCGCCAGTCGCCAGGTCAGCTCGACGCCGACCACGCGGCCTTTGGCCAGTGGCGAGAATGTTCCACCCAATGGCTCGCCGATGAACACGCCGGGCAGCTGGGAGTCGCCGCCATGCTTGACGCTGTTGAGCAGGTTGCGACCGTAGGCGGCAATCTGCCACTGCCCATCCGCACTCACGAAGTCGAGGCCGGCGTCTACAACATCCTGCTCGAGAATGTAGCCGAGGTTGTTGTCGGTGTAGGCGACTTCGTCGCGATAGCTGTAGGCGAGGCGCGCGCTGAGTGTGGCGCCACCGGCCAGGGGCTGGCGGTACTCGCCGGCGAGGCTCCCGGTCCATTCCGGCGCCCTCGGCAGCGCCAGGTCGCGATCCATGGCATCCACCCGCCCGTCGCCGTTGAGGTCAAAGCTGACCTTGTCGTAGGCGGCATCGAGGTATCCCAACGAGGCCTGCAGCAACAGGCGGTCGCTCACCTGCAACCTGCCGTCGAACTCGATGCCCGCGATGTCCGCGACAGCGGTGTTGCGAATGAGCTGCAGTATGCCGGCGGATTCACTGGGCAGGTTGACCTCCCGCTGCATGTCGTCGACGCGCGTGTAGAAAGCGGCTGCATTGAGGCGCCAGCGATCGCCGGCGCGCTTGTAGCCCAGTTCCAGACTGTCGACCTGCTCCTCACCGAAAGGACCCGGGGGCTCCGCGGAGTTCGAGTTGCGCAGGTTGTAGCCTCCGGAGCGGAAGCTGCGCGCCCAGCTGGCGTAGAGGTGGGTGTCCGGGTCCGGGCGCCAGGACAGGCCGAGCCGTGGTGCCAGCGTGTCGAATTGCGCCTGGTCGACGAAGTCGAAGGGACAGTCATTGGCGAGCACGATATTGCAGGGAGTGCTGTTGAGGTTGAACGACGCGACCTCGACGCTCTTTTCCTCGCTGGACCAGCGCAGGCCGGCGTTCAGGGACCAGCGGGCATTCAGGGCGTAGTCAGCTGCAGTGAACACGCCGAAAGTCTCCGTGTTCTGGTGGCCGCCGCCGTCCTGGGTGGCCAGGGCAGTGCCATCGTCGCTGAATTCGCCGAGAAACAGGCGCCGGTCGTGATAGGACAGTTCGCCCTTGAACTGGTACAGGCCCGCCGTCACGTCTACCCGGTCGGCGAAGCGGCCACTGTAGCGCAACTCGTTGCTCCATTGCCGGGCATCCACCCAGCCGGGCGAGTGGAACAGGAACACCGGCTGGGCGTCGATATCGCTCATGCCCACCGATTCCGACTGCTGCCAGCCGAAGATATACGTCACCGTTCCGCTACCGATACCCACATTGCGATCCCACTGCAGCGTGACCAGGTCCGTGTCGACCTCCTGGTAGCCGGTTTCATCGATGGAAAAGTGCAGGCTGTTGCGCGGGTTGTTGACCGGGGTTCCTGGCAGTCCCGAGCCGTTGGTATGGGACTGTGACGCCGGCCCGTCGCCCTCGATATCCGTGTTCTGGTAGAACAGGGTGAAGGCGGTATCGGCGCCCGGTGTCCATTCCAGCGTCCCGCGCAGCATGCGCTGGGTAATGGCGCCGAAATCCTCGCCAGTAAAGTCGTTTTCGAAGTAGCCGTCGTCGTCGTTGTAGTAGGCCGATACGCGGGCACGCAGGGTGTCTGTCACCGGGCCGCCGATACCCCCCATAAGGTAGTGGTTGAGCCCGCCGTCGCCGCCGCCCTCGATGGCCGTGCGCACGTCGGCCTCCACTGAATCGCCGGGCCTGCGCGTCTGCAGCAGCAGGGCGCCGCCGGTGACGTTGCGGCCAAACAGCACGCCCTGGGGGCCGCGCAGAACCTCGACACTGGCGAGATCAAAGACATCAAAGATCATGTCGTTGTTCACGGCCAGGTAGACGCCGTTGACGAACAGGCCGACGGTGGGATCGATGGACGGAATGGAGCTGTTGATGCCGAGACCGCGGATGGAGAAGTTGGCGGTGCCCCGGCGCGTGCCCACGTCATCCAGCGCCACGTTGGGCAGCCCCGCGGTGAACTGTGTGAGATCGCGAATGCGCAGCGCCTCTATCCTGGCGCCGCTGAAGGCGGTAATGGCGACCGGCGCATCAATGGGCGCTTCGCTGCGCTTGCGCGCCGTGACGACGACTTCCTCCAGGAGGGGGAGTGCCGCCGATGCCGCCGCCGCTACCGGTGGCCACATCAGACCCCCGGCCCACAGCGCCATGGGTAGTGCACCGGCTGGATACATCGGACGCCTGAAAATCGCCGCCAGAGAGTGAGAGGGACGGCTGGTCCCCTGTCCGCTGGATTGCCGCATTGGTCACTGCCCCATTGTGTTAATGCCCCTGCCGGCACTCCCCGATGGAGTGTCGACCGACGCGTATTAAGGCAACGGTCAGCGACCCTGTCAACCCTGAAATTAAAATAGGTTGACAGTTGTCCTGTGGCAGCCGGTCAGGTGCGTTCGACGATGGTCGTAATGCCCTGTCCGAGGCCGATACACATGGTCGAGATACCCAGGGTCAGGTTCCGGTCCTGCATGATTGTCAGCAGGGAGCCGGTGATGCGGGTGCCGGAGCAGCCAAAGGGGTGACCGAGGGCGATGGCACCGCCGTGGACGTTGACCTTGTCTTCCATGTCGTCGAGCAGGCCGAGGTCTTTCAGCACGGGCAGCGCCTGCGCGGCGAAGGCCTCGTTGAGCTCCACCATGTCGATGTCGGCAATCGACAGGCCCGCCCGCTTCAGCGCTTTTTTCGTGGACGGGACCGGACCGTAACCCATAATGGAGGGATCGACCCCCGCCAGGGTCATGCTGCGGATGCGCGCGACCGGCTCCATGCCCAGGGCGCTGGCGCGCTCGGCGGACATGACCAGCATGGCCGAGGCGCCGTCGGAAATCTGCGAGGATGTGCCCGCGGTCACCGTGCCCTGGGGGTTGAAGGCCGGTGCCAGGCCGGCCAGGCCTTCCAGCGTGGTATCCGGGCGGATGGTTTCGTCCCGCTCCACGAGCGTCAGCGCGCCGTGCTCGTCGTGTCCTTCCACCGGGATGATCTCCCGGGCAAACTTGCCATCCACGGTGGCCTTGTGCGCCAGCTGGTGGGAGCGCAGCCCCATTTTGTCCTGATCCTCACGACTGATGCCGTGCATCATGCCCAGGTACTCCGCGGTCATGCCCATCATGCCCGCCGCCTTGGCCACGTTCAGCCCCAGGCGCGGGTTGATGTCGACATCGTCCATCATCGGCAGGTGGCCGAGGTGCTCCACGCCGCCGACCAGATAGACGTCGCCGATGCCCGCCATGATATTGGCGGCTGCGGTGTGCAGTGCCGACATCGACGAGCCACACAGGCGGTTTACCGTCTGCGCCGGTACGCCGAAGGGCAGCTGGGCGCGCAGCACGATATTGCGTGCGAGGTTCATGCCCTGCTCGCCGCGCTGCAGCACGCAGCCCCAGACCAGGTCGTCGATCTCCGCCGGGTCGAGCTTGTCGTTGCGCGCCAGCAGGCCGCGGATAACGGCGACAGACAGGTCGTCCGACCGTACATTGCGAAAACAGCCGTTCTTCGAGCGCCCCATGGCACTGCGGGCGAAGTCGACTATCACGGCGTCTCTTGAATTCATGCTCACAATAATTCTCCCTTGATGCCCGCGTTTCAGTAGTAGGTAGCGCCGCCGGCGAGCTTTGCGCGCATGCCTTCGGTAAGCTCATAGGTCTTGCCGAGGTCACTGAACTTTTCCGAGGCGGCGGCGATGGTGTCCAGGCCGACGCTGTCCATCCAGCGGAAGATGCCACCGCGGAAGGGCGGATAGCCCAGGCCGTAAAGAAGCGCCATGTCGGCTTCTGCCGGTGTGCCGACGATGTCATCCTCGAGGCAGCGGGCCATTTCCGTGGCCATTGGCAGCATCATGCGCATGACAATGTCATCCGCCTCGAATTCGCGGCGCTCGCCGGCGACCGTCGCTATCAGTTCGTAGGCCGTGTCACTGGCTTCCTTCTTCGGTTTGCCGCGCTTGTCGGTGCCGTGGTCGTAGAAGCCCCTGCCGTTCTTCTGGCCATAGCGGTCGTTCTCGTACATGACTTCCGTAGCGGTCTTGAAATCCAGCTGCATGCGGTCGGGAAAGCCCTCGGCCATGACGCCGGCGGCGTGAACACCGGTATCGATGCCGACGACATCCAGAAGGTAGGCCGGTCCCATCGGCCAGCCCCAGCGTTGCATGACCTTGTCCACGGCCTGGAAATCGGCGCCGTCGCGCACCAGCTTGGAGAAACCGTCAAAGTAGGGAAACAGTACCCGGTTGACGAGGAATCCCGGGCAGTCCCTGACCACAACGGGTTTCTTGCCCATCTGCCGCGCGTAGGCGACGGTGCGTGCAATCGCCGTATCCGAGCTTTTCTCGCCGCGGATCACCTCCACCAGGGGCATGGCGTGCACCGGATTGAAGAAGTGCATGCCGCAGAAGTTCTCCGGCCGTTTCAGGGACTCCGCCAGCGAGGTAATCGAGATGGTCGAGGTGTTCGATGCAAGAACGGTATCGTCGGTGACTGCCTGTTCGACCTCGGCCAGCACGCTGTGCTTGACCCTGGCATTCTCCACCACGGCCTCGACAACGATGTCGACGTCCTCGAAACCCTCATAGCTGAGCACAGGATTGATGCTGCTCAGTACCCCGGCCATTTTCTCCGGCGTCATGCGACCGCGATTGACGCGCTTCGACAGCAGCTTGCCCGCCTCCGACAGGCCCAGGTCCAGTCCTTCCTGGTTGATGTCCTTCATGCGGATGGGTACGCCCTTGTAGGCGGACTGGTAGGCGATACCGCCGCCCATGATGCCGGCACCGAGAACCGCGGCCCGCTGCACCTTGCGACCGGCCTGCTTTTCCCAGCCCTTGGCCTTTTTCGCCAGCAGCTGGTCGCCGAGGAAAACGCCGACCAGCGCGGCGGCGACTGGGGTCATGGCGAGCTCGACGAAGCCCTCGGCCTCGACCGCCAGGGCACCCTCAAGATCCTTGCCCCGGGCCTGCTCGATCACGTCCACGACCTTGATCGGCGCCGGGTAATTTTTGCCGGCCTGCTGCTGCACCATCGCTTTCATGGTGAAAAAAGCCATGGTGGCCTCGGTATCGTTCATCGGCAGCGGGCTGCGCTTGGCCGTGCGCCGGGTCGCGTAGTCCAGCTTGCCATCGGCCGCGCTGTGCAGAACACTCAGTGCCACGTCGCGCAGTTCCCCGTGGGCTGCTACCGCGTCAACCGCGCCAGCCTTGAGCGCGGCATCGGCGGTCTGTTCCTGCCCGGTGGTGATCCAGGTCACGGCCTCGTCGACCCCGATCATGCGCGGCAGTCGCACGGTACCGCCCCAGCTGGGCAGAATGCCGAGCTTGGTTTCCGGCAGGCCGATCTTCGCCTGCTCGCTCATGACCCGGAAGTCGCAGGCGAGGCAGACCTCGAGGCCGCCGCCCATGGCATAGCCGTTGATGGCGACGCAGGAGGGGAAGGGCAGGTCTTCCAGGCGGTTGAAATTGCCGTTGTTGACGGCGGTGAACTTCAGGATCTCGTCCTTGCCGGCGCCGAACATGGCGGTAAATTCGGTGATGTCGGCACCGACAATGAATACCGGCTTGCCGCTGGTGACCAGCAGGCCGCGCAGCCCCTGCTCCGCGTCGATGGCATCGAGAGCCGCGGTCAGGTCTGCGACCGTGGCATTGTTGAACTTGTTGACTGACTCGCCCTGGAGGTCGAAATTCAGCTCGGCGAAATCGCCGTCCAGTCGGGTAACGGTCAGTGCATCACTCTGGTAGATCATGAGCAGTTCCTGTCGCAGGTACGGTGGGTGCCGGCCTCAGATCGCCGGCGTGAAGAAAAAGCGTGCGACAGTGTAGCGATTTCCATGCCGCCTGTGAATTTGCCGCTGCGGTGGGTCTGCGCGCCGACCCCCGCCGGTCGGCGGACCCCGGGGTTGCTCAGGCGCTGCTGCGGGCGAGCAGCAGCGTTTCCATCAGGGATTTCTGGGCGTGCAGGCGGTTCTCGGCCTCGGCCCAGATCACACTGTCCTTCGCATCCATCAGCTCGGCGCTGATTTCCTCGCCGCGGTGCGCGGGCAGGCAGTGCAGGACCATTGCGTCACGGGCGGCATGGCTCATCAGCTCGCTGTTGACCTGGTAGGGCCTGAAGCGCTCGATGCGTGCGGTCTGCTCGTCTTCCTGGCCCATCGATGCCCAGACATCGGTCACCACCAGGTCCGCACCGCGCGCCGCCTGCATCGGGTCCTGCACCAGTTCCACCCGATCCCGGTTGTCGTCGAGCAGGCCGCGCCGGGGCTCGTAGCCCGCCGGGCAGGCGATGCGCAGGGCGAAATCGAACTGGCGTGCGGCGTTGATGTATGACTGGCACATGTTGTTGCCGTCGCCGACCCAGCAGACGGTGCGACCGGCAATCGGCCCGCGGCGCTCTATCCAGGTCTGCATGTCGGCGAGCAGCTGGCAGGGGTGGAAGTCGTCCGTCAGTGCGTTGATTACCGGAACGGAGGAATGTGCGGCAAAGCGCTCGACGATGTCATGGCCGAAGGTTCGGATCATGACCAGGTCGACCATGGAGGAGATGACCCGGGCTGAATCCTCGATGGGTTCGCCCCGACCCAGCTGGGTATCCTGGGGCGACAGGAACATGGCGTGGCCCCCGAGCTGTGTCATTCCGGCCTCGAAGGAGACCCGCGTCCGTGTTGACGACTTGGCGAATACCATGGCCAGCACGCTGCCCGGGAATCGTCTCTGGTCAACGCCGTCGCGGTGCTCCGCCTTCATGCGGATTGCACGCTCGATGATGCCGAGCAGTTCGTCCGGGGAGAAATCCAGCAGGGTGAGGAAGTGTCGTGTTGCCATGATGGTCAGCCGTCCCTGGCGGTGTGCTGGTGATGAAAATCCCGTATCACGCGTCCCACGCCGGTACCGAGCGCGTCTGCCTGCGCATCGCTCATGATCAGCGGCGGCAGCAGGCGCACGGTATTGCCCGCGGTGAC
>JAWLGG010000095.1:0-8453 GCA_041685155.1 Chromatocurvus sp. | reverse complement strand
GCGGGGCTTGGCGCCAGCGGTCGTGGCGACAACGTCAGTGGTGCCTTTACTCTCCGGGGGAGCTGTGACAATCTCCACGTCGCGTTAGTTGACGATGTGTGCACGACCGGGGCGACTGCAGACGCGGCGTCCAGACTACTGCGCGCCGGCGGTGCCCGGGTGGTGGATGTCTGGTGCCTGGCACGGACCCCTACTCCTTTCTCGGGCATCGGGTAACCCTATCGACAGCGCAGGTTCTCGCATGCACAGCCACCCCTACGACGCACTGACCCCCGATGCCATCATCCAGGCCGTGGAGTCCGCCGGGTTCTACAGCGATGCCCGCCTGCTGGCCCTGAACAGTTACGAGAACCGGGTCTACCAGGTCGGTATAGAGGATTCGACGCCGGTCATAGCCAAGTTCTATCGCCCCGGGCGCTGGCAGCGGGAGCAGATCGAGGAGGAGCACAGCTTTTCCCGGGAGCTGGCGGATGCCGATATCTCGGTGATCGCACCGATCCCCGGCAGCGACGGCAGTACGCTGCACGAGTTCGAGGGCTTCCTGTTCGCGCTGTTTCCCCGCCGCGGTGGCTATCCACCGGAGCTCGACAACCTGGACAATCTGCTGGTGCTGGGCCGCACCATCGGTCGCATTCACCGGGTCGGTGCCGCGAGTACCTTTGCCCACCGGCCGGTCATGCACCCCCGGGACATGCTGGTGGCGAATCGCGACTACCTGCTGGAGAACTTCATCCCGGACTACCTGCGTGAGGCCTACGCCACCCTCACCCGTGACCTGATCGACCGCATCCTGCCCCTGTGGCAGGACGTGGAGGGCGACGACCTCATCCGCACCCACGGCGACTGCCACGTGGGCAACATCCTGTGGCGCGACGACTGTGCCCACTTCGTCGACCTGGATGACTGCTGCATGGCACCGGCCATCCAGGACCTGTGGATGATGCTCAGCGGCGAGCGCCACGAACGGCAGCTGCAGTTATCCGAGATCATCGCCGGCTACGATGAGTTCGGCGACTTCGACCCCAGGCAGCTGCGCTGGCTGGAGGCCCTGCGCACCATGCGGATCGTGCGCTACGCGGCGTGGCTGGCGCGGCGCTGGGACGACCCGGCCTTCCCGCGCAGCTTCCCGTGGTTCAACACCGAGCGCTACTGGGCGGATCACGTGCTGGAGCTGCGCGAGCAGCTCGGCGCGCTGGACGAGCCGCCGCTGCAGCTGCTTTAGGGGGCCACTACCCCGAGCGCTTCCGGCGCGACCGCGGGTAAACCACTGACAACATCCATCGCCAGAAGGCGTTGTCCGCCAGCACCTCCCGGTCCACCGCGTCGAAAAAGGCGGTCATGCCCTCGGGGTCGGCGAAATAGTCCATGCGCGTGCGCAGGGGCGTCGCCGGGTCCAGCTCGCGCACCACCCGCGCCGGATTGCCGGCAACGATGACATTGGCCGGGACATCCCGGGTAACCACGGCGCGCGCGCCGATCACCGCGTTGTCGCCAATGGTCACCCCCTTCAGCACCGCGGCGTGGTCGCCCAGCCAGACGTTGCGGCCAATGCGCACGGGCGTGACCCGCGAATCGCGGGCGTTGCGATCGTAAATGCCGTGCCAGTCGGAGTCGGTGACATAGCTGCCGTTGGCGAGCATGCTGCCATCGCCGATCTCGATGTCGTCGCTGGCGTTGATGCGGCTGCCCGGACTCATCAGGACACAGTCGCCGATACGCACGCGCCCGGCGCCGGACTCCCGGCCCCATACGCCAATCTGTACCCGCTGCATGGGCTCGGCAATCGCCGTGAAGCACTCCCCGATATGGATATTCGGCCCGGAGATGCTCACGTACCAGGGCTTCATGAACGTGGCATGCGCCCCCAGCGAGGCACACTCCGGGCGCAGGAAGTAGTCGCTGTAGGTATCGCGCAGGCGCAGGTAGGCTTTCTTGACCCAGTAGGGTCGCAGGTCATCTCGCATGCCGCTATGATCCTCCCTGCGCGGCGACGCAACAAGTCCGGCAATGTACGCGTAGCCAGTCACCCACCAGGAACGGCAGCCCCATGCAGGCCAACTCCCGCCCGGTCAGCAGCAGCCAGCAGCAGGTGCACCGCGACCTGTCGCGACGGGTGCGGCGCCACCTCGACAGCACCTGGCACCAACCGCCACACAGCCTGACGCCCGCCGTGCGCGACGCACTGGCCGCGGCGCTGGCCCGGGACACGCCCCTGGTGCTGGACTCTTTCTGCGGCACCGGACACAGCACCCGGCAGCTGGCGCGGTGCTGGCCCGACTGCACGGTCATCGGCATCGACAAGTCCGCCAGTCGCCTGTCGCGCCACGGCGACACCGGCACCGACAACTACCTGCTGCTACGCGCCCGCTGCGAGGAGGTCTGGGCCTGGCTGGCGGCACATGACATCCGGCTGCGCGCCCACTACCTGCTCTACCCCAACCCCTGGCCGAAGCCGGGGCAGCTGCAGCGACGCGTGCACGGACACCCGGCCTTTCCCCTGCTGCTGCGCCTCGGCGGCAGCCTGGAGATGCGCTGTAACTGGTGGGTCTATGCCGAGGAGTTCGGCGTGGCGCTGGCCATTGCCGGCCAGCGACCGGCGGTGGCCGTCGTTCCAGACGGCGAGCCCCTGACCCTGTTCGAGCGCAAGTACCGCGCGAGCGGCCACACCCTCTGGCGCTGCCGCACTCAAGTGACCTGTCAGAATGAATAGGGTAAAGTCGCCCGCAGCAGGAGGTCGGCCCATGTCCGAACAGAACCACGATCCCGTCTGGCAGCGCATTCTCGAGGAAACCGCGTCGCACGCGGCCGAAGAGCCGATTCTCGCCAGCTATCTGCACGCAACGATCCTTAATCATCACCAGCTGGACCAGGCGCTGAGTTTCCACCTCGCCAACCAGCTCGACAGCCCCACGCTGTCGTCGCTGCTGCTGCGCGATGTCATGCTCGACGCCTTCCGCAGTGATCCGGATATCCTGTCAGCGGTTCGCGCCGACCTCCTGGCCGTCCTTGACCGCGATTCTGCCTGCAACGAGCTCTACGTCCCCTTCCTGTACTACAAGGGATTTCACGCGCTGGAGGTCCACCGCGTCTCGCACTGGCTGTGGAAGGAGGGCCGCCGGTCACTGGCCCTGTTTTTCCAGAACCGCATGAGCTCGAAGTTTGCCGTGGACATCCATCCTGCAGCGCGCCTGGGGCGCGGCATCATGCTGGACCACGCCACAGGGCTCGTCATCGGCGAGACCACGGTGGTCGGCAACAACGTGTCCATCCTGCAGTCGGTGACGCTCGGCGGTACGGGCAAGGAGGAGGGCGACCGCCACCCGAAGATCGGCGACGGCGTGCTGATCAGTGCGGGCGCCGAGATTCTCGGCAATATACAGATCGGCGAGGGCGCCAAGATCGGCGCCGGCAGCGTGGTCCTGCAGCCGGTGGCACCACACACCACGGTGGCCGGCGTACCGGCGAAGGTGGTGGGACGGCCCGGGTCGGACCAGCCCGCCCTGGAAATGGATCACCGCTGGCCCTGCGACGACGGTTGAGCCCGTCGCCCAGGCGAGCATCCGCGCTCTCAGTCGTCCTTGTGATACTGCGGTGACAGGTCCTGCACGGCATCCACGAAAGCCGTCACATGGTCGGGATTCACCCCCGGCGTGATGCCGTGTCCCAGGTTGAACACGTGGCCAGGACCATGGCCGAAGCCCTCGAGGATGGCCGCGACCTCCTCGCGGATGCGCGCCGGCGAGGCAAACAGCATGGAGGGATCCATGTTGCCCTGCAGTGCCACCCGGTCGCCCACCGCTGCGCGGGCGCTGGCGATGTCCGTCGTCCAGTCGATACCGACTGCCTGGGCACCGCAGTCGGCAATGGCCGGCAGCCACTGGCCGCCGCCCTTGGTGAACACGATGGACGGCACCCGACGACCGTCGACCTCATTCGGCAGGCGGGAAATAATGCGCTGCATGTACTTCAGCGAGAATTCCTTGTACGCGGTGGAGCTCAGGGAACCGCCCCAGGTGTCGAAGATCTGCACCGCCTGGGCGCCGGCGTCGACCTGCGCGCACAGGTAATCGGCAACTGCATCCGCCAGCAGGGAGAGCAGGTTGTGCATCAGCTCCGGCTGGTCGTAGGCCATGGCCTTGACGCGGGCATGGTCCTTGGAGCCGCCGCCCTCCACCATGTAGGTGGCCAGCGTCCAGGGGCTGCCGGAAAAGCCGATCAGTGGCACCGAGCCGTTCAGTTCACGGCGGATCGTGCGCACCGCATCCATGACGTAGCCGAGATCGTCCACCGCCTTGATCTCGTTCAATGCGGCGAGATCGTCCTCGCTGCGCACCGTCTTGCGAAAGCGCGGCCCTTCGCCGGTTTCAAAATACAGGCCCAGACCCAGGGCATCCGGCACAGTAAGGATATCCGAGAACAGGATGGCCGCGTCCATGGGATAGCGTCGCAGGGGCTGCAGCGTGACCTCGCAGGCCAGCTCGGCATTCTTGCACAGGTCGAGGAAGGACCCTGCCTGCTCGCGGGTCGCCCGGTACTCGGGCAGGTAGCGCCCCGCCTGCCGCATCATCCAGATGGGCGTGCGATCGACGCTCTGGCGCAGCAGCGCGCGCAGGAAGCGGTCGTTTTTCAGTTCAGTCATGTAAATCCCTATACTTCAAGAAAATCGAGAATGCCCTCGGCCGCCTGGCGACCTTCCCAGATGGCGGTCACCACCAGGTCGGAGCCACGCACCATATCACCGCCGGCAAACACTTTCGGGTTGCTGGTCTGGAAGCGGAACTCCTGGTGCTCCTCGGCGACCACGCCGTCCCAGTGGTTGGTGCTGACATCGATATCGCGGAACCAGTCTGCCGGACTCGGCTGGAAACCGAAGGCGATGATCACCGCGTCGGCGTCAATGACTTCCTCGCTGCCGGGCACGGGCTGGGGCCGGCGGCGGCCGTCGGCATCGGGCTCGCCCAGCTCGGTCCGCACCAGCTTGACGCCACCGGCCTCGCCAAAGTAATTGACGATTTCCGTCGGCTGGCGGTTGAACAGGAACTCCACGCCCTCCTCGCGGGCATTCTTCACCTCTTTGCGCGAGCCCGGCATGTTTTCCTCATCGCGCCGATAGGCACACACGACCTGACGGGCACGCTGGCGGACTGCCGTGCGCACGCAGTCCATGGCCGTGTCGCCACCCCCGAGAACGATGACGCGCTTGTCGCGAAGATTCACGTAGTCCCCGTCCGGCTGCTCGTAGCCCAGATTGTGATTCACGTTGCCGATAAGGAAGGGCAGTGCCTTGTGTACACCGGGCAGGTCCTCGCCCGGCATGTTGCCCTGCATTGCCTTGTAGGTGCCCATGCCGAGGAATACGGCATCGTAGTCCTCCATGATATCGTCGATGGCGATGTCGCGACCCACCTCGGTGTTGAGGTGAAACTCGATGCCCATCTCCTCGAAGATCTCCCGGCGCCGCTGCATCACCACCTTCTCCAGCTTGAATTCGGGAATACCAAAGGTCAGCAACCCGCCGATTTCCGGGTAGCGGTCGAACACCACCGCCTTGACACCGGCGCGGGTCAGCACGTCGGCGCAGCCCAGCCCCGCGGGGCCGGCACCGATAATCGCCACTTTCCTCCCCGTTGGCACCACCTGAGACAGGTCGGGACGCCAGCCCATGGCCAGGGCCGTGTCGGTGATGTATTTCTCACTGGAGCCGATGGTCACGGCGCCGAAACCGTCGTTCAGGGTGCAGGCGCCCTCGCACAGCCGATCCTGCGGACACACCCGGCCACAGACCTCAGGCAGGGTGTTGGTCTGGTGGCTCAGCTCGGCGGCCTCGAACAGATTGCCCTCCGCCACCAGCTTGAGCCAGTTGGGAATGAAGTTGTGCACCGGGCACTTCCACTCGCAGTAGGGGTTGCCGCACTCGATACAGCGCTCCGACTGCTCCTCCACCTGGGCCTTGGTGAAAGGATCGTAGATCTCGACGTACTCGCTCTTGCGCGCCCGCATGTTCTTCTTTTTCGGGTCGTTGCGACCGACGTCGATAAACTGGAAGTTGTTGCTGACGCGTCCACTCATAGCGCTGTCCTCCTGTGTTGGTCCTGCGGCGTGCGGGCCATCAGTCCGTATCGCGCAGGCGCGTAAGGAGCTGATTGAGGTCCGCGGCCTTCGGCTTGACCAGCCAGAACTTGCCGACGTAATCCTCGAAGTTGTCACTCACCTCGGTGCCCCACTCAGAGCCCGTCTCCTCGACGTACTCGGCAAGAATCGCCCGCAGGTGGGTCCGGTGTGCCTCCATGTTCTCGGAGCTCACGCGATGAATCTCCACCAGCTCACTATTGTAGCGGTCGATGAAGCGGCGGTCCTGATCGAGCACATAGGCAAAGCCGCCGGTCATGCCGGCGCCGAAGTTGACGCCGGTCTCACCGAGCACGGTGATACAGCCGCCCGTCATGTATTCACAGCAGTGGTCACCGGCACCTTCGACCACCGCATGCGCGCCGGAGTTGCGAACGCCAAAGCGCTCCCCGGCAGTACCGGCCGCGAACAGCTTGCCGCCGGTGGCACCGTAGAGGCAGGTATTACCGACAATGGAGGCCTCCTGGGAGCGGAACTCGCTTGCTCTGGGCGGGTAGACGACGAGCTTGCCGCCGGCCATGCCCTTGCCCACGTAGTCGTTGCAGTCGCCCTCAAGGTACATGTGCAGGCCACCGGCGTTCCACACACCAAAGCTCTGGCCGGCGGTGCCAGTGAGACGCAGGGTGATGGGGGCCGCCTCCATGCCGGTATTGCCGTGGCGGCGGGCAATCTCACCGGACAGTCGCGCGCCGATGGAGCGATCACAGTTGGTCACCCGGAAGGTGAACTCACCACCACTCATGGCCTCGATGGCCGGCAGGGTTGCCGCGACCATGGCCTCGGCCTTGTCGCCGCGGTCAAAGGGAACATTGCGCGCCACCTGGCAGAACTGCGGCTGCCCCTCGCTGCCCGGGTCCTTGTGCAGCAGCGGGGCGAGATCCAGGCGCGCCTGCTTGTCCGTCTCACCGGGGAGCCGCTCGAGCAGGTCGGTGCGACCGATCAGCTCCTCCAGCGAGGCAATACCGAGGCGCGACAGCCACTCCCGGGTCTCCGTGGCGACAAAGGTGAAGAAGTTCACCACCATCTCCACGGTGCCATTGAAGTGGTCATCGCGAAGGCGCTCGTTCTGTGTCGCAACGCCCGTCGCGCAGTTGTTCAGGTGGCAGATGCGCAGGTACTTGCAGCCCAGGGCGACCATGGGCGCGGTGCCGAAGCCAAAGCTCTCGGCGCCGAGGATCGCCGCCTTGATCACGTCGAGGCCACTTTTCAGGCCGCCATCGGTCTGCAGGCGGATGTTGCCACGCAGGCGGTTGCCGCGCAGGGTCTGCTGTACTTCGGCCAGGCCAAGCTCCCAGGGCGATCCCGCATAGCGGATCGAGGTCAGCGGGCTGGCCGCGGTGCCGCCATCGTAGCCACTTATGGTGATCAGGTCGGCATAGGCCTTGGCGACGCCGGCGGCCACCGTGCCCACACCGGGCTCTGACACCAGCTTCACCGATACCAGCGCCTCCGGATTGACCTGCTTGAGGTCGAAGATAAGCTGCGCGAGATCCTCGATGGAATAGATGTCGTGGTGCGGCGGGGGCGAAATCAGCGTCACCCCGGGCACCGAGTAGCGCAGGCGCGCGATCAGTTCGTTGACCTTGCCCCCCGGGAGCTGGCCGCCCTCGCCGGGTTTTGCCCCCTGGGCCACCTTGATCTGCAGCACCTCGGCATTGACCAGGTAGTGCGGCGTCACGCCGAAGCGGCCGGAGGCGATCTGCTTGATCTTCGACACACGATCGGTACCGAAGCGCTCCGGGTCCTCGCCGCCCTCACCCGAGTTGGAGCGCGCGCCGATGCGGTTCATCGCCGCCGCCAGCGACTCGTGCGCCTCGGGGCTCAGCGCGCCCAGGGACATGCCGGCGGAATCGAAACGGCGCAGGATCTTCTCGATGGGCTCCACCGCCTCAAGTGCCAGGGGCGCATCGGCAAACCGCGGTCGCAGCAGGTCGCGCAGCGTTGCCACGGGTCGCTCATTCACCAGCTTTGCGTAGCGCTGATACACCGCGTAGTCACCGGTGGCGACCGCCTGCTGCAGGGTAGTCACCACATCCGGGTTGAAGGCGTGGTATTCCTGCCCATGCACGTACTTGAGCAGCCCCCCCTGCTGGATGAACTTGCGCTGACTCCATGCGTCCCGCGCCAGCCGTTTCTGGTCGGCCTCGAGCTCGGCAAACCCCGCACCCTCGATCCGCGAGGTGACGCCGCAGAACGCGAGATCGACCACCTCACCGGCCAGGCCGACCGCCTCGAACAGCTGTGCACCACGGTAGGAGCTGACGGCGGAAATACCCATTTTGGACATGATCTTGAGCAGGCCCTTGTTCACGCCGCGCCGGTAG
>JAWLGG010000094.1:0-8478 GCA_041685155.1 Chromatocurvus sp. | reverse complement strand
CACCGGCTCAATGCCGGTCATGCCCACATTGCCCAGGACCTCGAGGTGCGTCAGGTAGCTCTCGGAGAAGCTCATCCAGAACTGCGCGCGTTTCAGGCTCGGGAAATTTGCCGCCAGTGATTCCAGTTCCTCGTGGTACATACGGTAGATCGTGTAGCTGCCGACATCCTCGGGACAGGTGAAGCGGGCTTTTTTCGACATCGGCGGCGTGGTGACGAACTCACCGTTTTCAAAGTGGCGGCAGTCCGCACTGACCTCGCGGATGTTGATCTCGGGGTTGAAGTTGGTGGCGAAGGGATAGCCGTGATCGCCACCGTTGACATCGATGATGTCGAGTTCGTGAATCTCGTCGAAGTAGTGCTTGGCGAGATAGGCCGTAAAGACGTTGGTGGCACCGGGGTCGAAGCCACTGCCGAGCAGGGCCATACGGTCTGCCTGCTCGAAACGCTCGCGGTAGGCCCACTGCCAGCTGTACTCGAACTTCGCCGTATCCAGCGGTTCGTAGTTGGCGGTGTCGAGGTAGTCGACGCCGGCGGCGAGGCAGGCATCCATGATGGTCAGGTCCTGGTAGGGCAGGGCGACATTGATGACCAGCGCCGGCTGCTCGGCCTCCAGCAGCGCCGTCAGTGCGGCGACATCATCGGCATCGACCTGCGCCGTGCGGATGGGGCGCTCGATCTGTGCTGCGATGGCCTTGCACCTGGACTCCGTGCGGCTGGCGAGCAGGATATCGCTGAACACATCCGGCAGCTGGGCGCACTTGTGGGCAACGACGCCGCCGACGCCACCGGCTCCGATAATTACGACTCTGGACATACTGTGCCTCCTGGCCTGGCTGTTGTTCTGAGATCGAAAATGCCGCGCTCGAACCTTCAGCGCTCGAAATAGGTGTAACCGTTCAGGCTCTCGCGGAAAGCGCGCAGCATGTGCTGCCGCTGCTCGACGCTGATGCGGCCGTCGCGCACAGCCCGCTCCGCCACGCGCCGGAACTGCTCAAGAACGCGCTTCGGTTCGTACTCAACATAGGACAGCACATCGGCGATGCTGTCACCGTGAAACTCGCGGACGAATTCGAAGGAGCCGTCGGGCTCGATGTGCACGCTGACCACGTTGGTGTCACCGAACAGGTTGTGCAGGTCGCCCAGGGTCTCCTGGTAGGCGCCGACCAGGAAGACACCCAGGTAGTACTCGCTGTTCTCGACCGGCGAATGCAGGGGCAGCGTACTGTGTGTGTCGCCCAGGTAGGAGAAGCGATCAATCTTGCCATCGCAGTCACAGGTGATATCGGCGATAACCGCCTGTCGCTCGGGCTTCTCGTGCAGGCGGTGGATGGGCATGATCGGGAATAGCTGGTCGATGGCCCAGATATCCGGCAGCGACTGGAACAGGCTGAAGTTGCCATAATAGATATCCGCCAGCATCACCGGCAGGTCGCTCAGCTCAGGGGAGACCCGGCGTGCCTCCGGCAGCAGTGCCGCAATCTTCTCGAGGATACCCAGTGCATAGTTCTCCGCCAGGGCGCGCTCGCGCAGCGAGGCGAAGCCGCGGTGGAACAGGTCGCGCAGCTCATCCCGGTAATAGATGGCGTCGTTGTAGCACTCCTGCAGATTGTTCACGTCGACGCTGTCGAGCACACTGTGGAGATTGGCGATCAGGTCGTGACAGCCGTCTTCCGCGGTTGTCGGCAGTGGGCCCGGGCGGTGATCGCGCACGTCGAGTACATTGAAAAGCAGCATGGAGGAATAGGCCACCAGGGCGCGGCCCGACTCCGAGATCAGAACGGGATGGGGAATATTCTCGGCATCCAGGGATTCCTGCAGCGTTTCGATAATGTTGATGCAGTACTCGTCGAGGCCGTAGTTCATGCTGTGGGTTTCGTTGCTGCGCAGGCCCTGATAGTCGACCGCCAGCCCGCCGCCCACGTCGAGGAAGCCCATGGGTGCGCCCTCGGCAACCATGCCGGCATAGAAGCGGCAGGCTTCGAGTACGCCCGAGCGGATATTGCGGATATTGGGTATCTGCGATCCGAGGTGGCAGTGCAGCAGCTGCAGGCAGTGCAGCATGTCGTTGGCCTTCAATGCCTCGATGACGCCGATCAGCGAGTCGGTCGACAGGCCGAAGATCGAGCGATCGCCACTGTCCTCGTTCCAGTGTCCCTCGACCATCGAGGCCAGGCGGATGCGCGTGCCGATCAGGGGGTCGATGCCCAGGCGTTTGCTGCATTCGATCACGATGTCGAGTTCAGAACGCGTCTCCAGGACAAAGAAGCACTGTATGCCGATCTGGCGCGCATACAGCCCCAGCTCGATAAACTCGCGGTCCTTGTAGCCGTTGCAGATGATCAGGCTGTCGTGATCGCGCAGCTGGCTGAGGGCAATGATGAGCTCGGCCTTGCTGCCCGCTTCCAGCCCGTGGTGGTAGCGCTGCCCGAAGTCGGCAATCTCCTCGATCACGTGGCACTGCTGGTTGACCTTTATCGGGAAGACACCGCGGTAGTGATTGTTGTAGCCACTGCTCTCGATGGCGCGCTGGAAAGCGGTGTTGATCTTGCTGATGCGGTGATCCAGCAGGTTCTCGATGCGCAGCACCACTGGCATTTCCAGGCCGCGCAGCTGCATGGCCTCGACGATGTCGACGATCGGCACGTTGACAGCCTGCCCCGGTACCTGCACGAGTAGGTTGCCGTCGTCGTCGACGTCGAAATAATCGGCGCCCCAGTCGCGCACGCCGTAGAGTGCAGCGCTGTCCTTTGCCGTCCACTCCGTGGTGGCGGCGGGCGTGATCGGGGGTACGGCTTGCGACTGGTGCATGGCGACAGAATTTCCGGGGTGCAGCGAGGTTGCAGAGTGTGGATACTTCGCTTAAACATTGCAAAGTATTGAAAACGTGTTTTTTGCGCAAGACGGGCGCCACGTGACGCCGATCCTGACAATGTGTCCGTGCGCGGCTCCGAGTCTCCAGCAGCTATAAGGGTGAATGATAATGGGAAGTTGTGACAGAAGCGTGTTCGGCACGCTACCCCTCCCGGGCGGGTCTGCTCCGGTGCCTGCCCGGGTGTCTCACTGACATGCGGCGTACGCTTAAATTCCTGCACACCCTTGGCGCCATTGGCCTGACCGGTGCGCTTGCGGCGCAGATTGTCCTGCTGTCCCGGCTGCCGGAACCCGGGTCCCTCGCGGAGTACGCGGTGCTGCGCGGTGCCATGGGTGCTCTCGCCGAGTGGATTCTGCTGCCTTCCCTTGCAATCACGCTGGTCAGCGGCCTGCTCGCCATGTCAGTGACCCACGCGTTTCACAATGCGGGGTGGGCCTGGCTGAAACTCGCTCTGGGAGTATCGATGTTCGAGGGCACGCTGATCACCGTGCAGGGACCGGCGCAGAAGGAGGCCGATCTCAGCGCGCGGGCACTGGCCGGGGAAATAGACCCGGCGCTGCTCGGGCAGGCGATGCAGGCGGAGTGGAATTCGGTCTGGGTGGTGCTGGCGATTGCAATCGTCAACGTGCTGCTCGGCGTCTGGCGGCCGCGTTTCCAGCGGCGGCGCGAGCTGGCCTGAGACGGCTCCCACTCCCCATCCCGTCGCAGCAGGCGAGTTTGCGGTCTGCGCACCGGGCTCACTCCTGCGCCAGCCACCGGTACAGGGTGCTGCGGGTGACGCCGAGTATCGCGGCAGCCCGCTGCTTGTTGCCTTCGGTGCGCTCGAGGACCTGTCGCGCATAGCGTCGCTGCAGCACCTCGAGGGTGGGCAGATCCTCGAGCAGTGCCCCTGCGTCGTCGTCCGTCTGGGGGGGCTGCGCCGCGGCGTGCCCGCCCCGACCCTCCAGCAGGCGCACGGGCAGGTCCGTGGCGCTGATCAGGGAGCCCGTGCAGAAGGCCACGGCGCGCTCGATCACGTTTGACAGCTCCCTCACGTTGCCGGGGAAGGCATAGGCCTTCAGTGCGGCAAGTGCGGTGGCGTCAAAGCCGTCGATATCACGCCCGGTGGCGCTGGCGTGCTGGCGCAGGAAGAACGAGGCCAGCAGTTCCACATCGTCCTCCCTGTCCCGCAGCGGCGGCACCTCGATCTTGAAGGTCTCCAGCCGGTAGTAGAGGTCCTCGCGAAACTGCCCGTACGCCACCAGCTCTTCCACGTCCCGGTGCGTCGCGGCGATAACGCGCACGTCCACGTTCTGTTCCTCGGACGAGCCGATGGAGCGAACACTGCCCTCCTGCAGGACGCGGAGCAGCTTGGCCTGCAGGGCGAGGGGCATTTCGCCGATCTCGTCGAGCAGGAGCGTGCCACCGCTCGCCTGCTGGAAGATACCGGAATGCTTCCTTTTGGCGTCGGTGAAGGCCCCGGCCTCGTGGCCGAAGAGTTCGCTCTCGATCAGTTCGCCCGGGATGCCCGCACAGTTGATGGCCACGAAGGGGCCTGCGTGCCGGCCGCTCTGCGCATGCAGGCTGCGTGCGACGAGCTCCTTGCCGGTGCCGCTTTCCCCGGTAATCAACACCGGGCCGTCGGTGGCGGCGATCACAGTGATCTGCTCGCGCAGGCGATGAATCTGCGGGCTGCTGCCGACCATGCCGTGGTTGTCCTCGGTCTGTATCACCTCCTTGAGCCGGGCGTAGTCGCGGCGCAGGAAGGACTGCTCGATCAGCCGGTCCACGCTGAGCAGGAAGTGGTCCATCTCCAGGGGCTTGGTGAGGAAGTCATCGGCCCCCTGCTTGAGTGCCTCCACCGCATCGGAGACGCTGCCAAAGGCCGTGATAACCAGGCAGGCAGGCCCTGCAGTTGTCTCACGCGCCAGCGCCAGCACCTCATGACCCGTGCCGTCCGGCAGGCGCAGGTCCGTGATCACAAGGTCAAAGGCCGTCTCGACAAGTCGACGCCCGGCATCCTCGACGGTGCTTGCCTCTTCCACTGCGTAACCCTCTGCATCCAGCTCGTCGCGGATCAGACGCAGCAGGGCGGTATCGTCCTCGACCAGGAGTACACGCCTTTTCATGGTTTTACCTCTCGTTGCGCCGTCGGGAAGCGGAGTTCGAAGATTGCGCCGCTATCGCTGCGCTCATAGCGAACCTGGCCGCCGTGCTCCAGCATCACATTGCTCACAATGGCCAGCCCGAGGCCCGACCCGCTGCCGGTCGGCTCGCGCGAGAAGAAGGGCTTGAAGATGTCCTGCTCGTCAGCCGTCGCGACCCCTGGGCCGTCATCCTCGACGCGAACGAGTGCGGCACCGGTGTCGTCACTGTCCACCGTGACCGAGACGGCGCTGGTCGCGTGGCGCAGGGCGTTGCGCACGAGGTTCGATACCGCCAGCTCGACGCGCAGCATGTCGCCGCGGATGACCGGCCGGCGGATGCAGTCGAGTGACAGATTACCCGCCTCGGCGCCGCTCGTCCGGCATACGCGTTCGACAAGGGCATCCAGTTCAATCGCGTCGTGGCCGGATTTCTCACGGCGGCCGTAGCTCAGGAGCTGCCTTACGATATTGCCCATGCGCCGTACCTGCTGCCGGATTTCGCCCATCGCCGACCGTGCATTCCCCTGGGCGTCCGTGCGCCGCTCCAGCTGCCGCACGCGGCCATCGATCACCGTCAGCGGGGCCCCGAGTTCATGCGCCAGGCCCTCGGCGACACGGCCGATCTCCGCCGCGCGCTCGGACTGGTCCAGACGGCGCTGCAGTACGCGCTCCTCCTCCTGCTTGTCGGCGAGCGCCTGCTCGGCGTACTGCGTCGCCCGGGCCATGCTGTTCAGGCTGTCGGCAATATCGGCGAATTCACGCGGCGCGCGTATGACCAGCTTCAGGTCGCGCTCGCCCCGGGCGAAGGCGTCGATGGACCTGAGCAGCATGGCCACGCGGCTGCCGATCAGGCGCCGGTACAGCTGCAGGGTGATGGCGATGGAGACCAGCACGGCGAAGGTCCAGAGCGACCAGGCGGTGAGGTGCAGTCGGGTCAGTGCCTGATTGATTTCCCGGCGCTGCCGCGTCATCTGCAGCAGCCCCTGTATGCGGCCGTTGCGGTCGAGCAGTGGCGTGAAATAGGCGTAGACGGTCTGCCCGTCGACTTCCCGATAACCGCCCTCGTCGACGCCGCTGGCGACGACGCCTGAGGCGGCCTGGCTGTCGCGCAGGGTATTGTCGGCAGTACCGGCTGCGACCAGCAGTTCGCCGCGGGCATTGTAGACGGCGACGCCGTAGACCCGGCGGATACTGAACAGGGAATCGAGGCTGTCTCGGATGCCACCGATATCGCCATCGCCCAGGCGTCGGCTGATGGAGGGTGCGACGGACCGTGCGATCAGTTCGATCTCGCCCTGCAGCCGGGTTTCGAGGGAGCGCTCTGCCCAGAGCGCCACCACCAGTACAAGCACTGCCGAGAGCAGGGCGATGGGGGCGAGTATGCCGAGCAGCATGGCCCGCCGCAGGTCATAGCGGCGGTGACGGCCGGCGGGCGAGACATTTGCTGCCTCAGGCACGGTACGTGCGTCGTGTTCCGGGACAGTGTCGCATTATCCGTGTTCCATAATGATCCATGTGTTTTTTAATCATACACAAAGGCGCGATGACGGGCTACCGAAAGCCCGGAATCATGGGGTTTCTGGGTTGGCACGGGGGTTGCAAACGTGGAAGTGAGGCAGTGAAAACTGCGTTTCGACAGACCAACAGGAGAAAGTAGTATGTTCAAGCTGACACTGGCAAAGATGACCGACACGACAGCGACAGCCCCGCGCCGGATTCTTCCGGCTGCGCTCATGGCCCTGGCCCTGGGCACCGCCGGCGGCGCCGTCGCCCAGCAGCAACAGGGTGGTCAGGGACAGTCCGGTGGCTACACACCGCCCCAAGAGCAGCAGGGTGGTGAAGTGACCGACGAGATGCTCGGCCAGTTCATGGTGGCCATGGCGTCGGTTCAGGATGTGCAGGAAGAGTACGCAGGCCAGATCCAGTCCACCTCCGATGGCGAGAAGGCCCAGGAGCTGCGACAGGAAGCGCAGAACAAGATGATCTCTGCGGTGGAGGACAGTGGCCTGTCTGTCCCGCAGTACAACATGATTGCGGAGCGTATGCGCACGGATCCCGAGCTGGCCGAGCGCGCCGAAGGCATGCAGTAAGGCAGCCGCCCGGTCCGGCAACGGACCCCGTGAGCGAAAAATGGACCGCCCTGGCGGTCCATTTTTTTGTCTGGCGGATGACCGTTGCCCCGCGCCTCGCCCACAGCGCTTGTGCTGCGACTGAGCATTACCGGACTTGCCGCGTGGCCCACTAGGTCCAGTGTTCGGGGATATTCTGCTCCACCAGCTCGTGAATACTGACGGTGATGATGTTGTGCTCCCGCCCGACCTGCTCGGCAAAGAGTGAAGCCTTGCTGCTGCGCGCGATAATCATGGCGTTGGCGTAGCTGCGGCGCAGCCAGATGGCGGTGCGCAGGTTGTCCTCTTCATTCCCGGTGCCGAGTATGAACACGGCGTTGACGGCATCGTCGGATATCGTGACCGCAGTGCGCAGGCGCTGCCAGACGGCGGGATGCGAAATGTCACCCTCCAGGACCTCGCGTCGATAGCCGGCCGAGAAAGTCATCTGCTCCTCGGCGACCAGAACGCGCCGCTCCGCGTCCTTTTCGATGATGGCGACGGTTTCCAGTTCGCGCAGGGCATGGGCCTGCAACTGCTCGATAATCGTCTGTCCGAAGCGCCCGAAACCCGCGATCACCACAATGTCGCGCCCGCTGGTATCCATGAAGCGCTGCATCAGGTGCTCACGCACCAGCCCGGATGCGGCCAGGTGGTAGGAGTTGAACGTCTCGCAGCTTTGCGCCACCTCTGTCTGCTGCATGGCGCGCATGAAGCGCAGGTTGGCGCAGTGCATGACGACACGCCTGCCGATACCCGGGACCAGGCGTTGCATGACGCTCACGGCCTCGTAGCTGCGCAGGCTGTTGTCTGACAGGAGCATGACGCGCCGGGCCCGCTTCACGCGCAGCTGCCTGAGGCAGAACTCATGGGTCACATCCCCGGTGGTGAGGATGGCGTTGTAGGTCTCGCGCAGTTCATCGGCGATGGAGCCTTCGGGCTCCTGGCGGGCAACGACGATCACCGGCACGGAGCGATCCCGCTCACGCAGCACGCGCAGATAGCTCATTGCCAGCTCGCCCGTGCCGATCACCACGATGTGGTTGCGGATGCGCCGCAGGTGCAGGTTGTGTGGCGACAGGACCCGCAGCAGGACGTCGATCAGGGTGGTAGCGGCGAGGATAGGGGCGCCGAAGTAGGCCAGCCAGAGCAGCGCCTGGCTGGCCGCCGGGCCGCCATCGGGCGTGCCGAGCTCGGCCCCGCCAACCACGAACAGGCTGAGACTGTAGTACGCCTGCGCCAGCAGACCCGCGTGCGTGACGTCGGGTCGCTCGCTGACAGAGGCGCCGGTGGCAAAGGCGATAATGCCGCTGACAAAGACGAACCGGGCGGCGATCGTGCGCCAGGAGAGCTTGATTCGGCTTGGCATC
>JAWLGG010000093.1:0-8486 GCA_041685155.1 Chromatocurvus sp. | reverse complement strand
GCGCATGCGCCAGCGTGTCGCCGACGAGATCACCACCACCTTCGCCAGCCACTACAGCAGCGAGGTCTCGCTGGCAGAGGCACTGACGCTGGAGGCCATGGGAAGTTACGGACGCCAGGCGACAGGCGAAAAGTTCCTCATACGCCCGCAGCACTGATTGCGGTCAGTCGTCCAGGCGCGGGACGGAGGCCAGCAGTGCCTGTGTGTAGGGGTGCTGCGGCCGCAACAGCACGTCCCGCGCGCTGCCCTGCTCGACCAGCCTGCCCCGCTGCATGACCCCCACCCGATGCGCCAGCTGCGGCACGATGGAAAGGTCGTGGGTGATGAACAGGTAGGACATGCCCTCGTCGCGCTGCAGGTCCGCGAGGAGGGTGAGGACATCGGCGCGGATGGAGACATCCAGTGCGCTGGTCGGTTCGTCACAGATGATCAGCTCCGGCTCCACCGCCAGCGCCCGCGCGATGGCGATACGCTGCAGCTGGCCACCGGAAAACTCGTGCGGGTATCTCTCCGCACTGTTCGACGGTAACTGCACGCGCTCCAGCAGCCGCGCCACGCGCGCGGCGCGCTCCTCCTCGCTCCACTGTGTATGCAGGCTGAGAATGCCCTCGGCGACGATGTCGCCAACCCGCAGACGTGGATTCATGGAGCTGTGCGGGTTCTGGAAAATCACCTGGATGCGTCGCCGGAAGGGCAGGTAACCGGCGCGGTCGAGGTGCTCCAGCGCGACCCCGTCAAAGCGGATTTCGCCGCCGGTCACCGGCTCGAGTCCCAGGATGGCCCGGCCCAGCGTCGACTTGCCGCTGCCGGATTCCCCCACCAGGGCATAGGTCTCGCCGCGGGCAATGTGCAGGCTGACCCCGTCCACCGCCCGGGTATGGTCAACCACCCGCTGCAGCAGCCCCTTGCGCACGGGAAAATGGACCTGCACCTTGTCCAGGGCCAGCAGCGGCGACAGAGTCGCGACATCGCGGAAGGTACTGAGGTCGGGCAGGGCGGCAACGAGCCGACGGCTGTAGGCTTCGCGCGGGGCAGCAAAGAAGTCCGCGACGCCGGATTCCTCGATAATACGCCCCCGGTACATCACGGCAACGCTGTCGGCCGTGTGCTTCACCACGCCCATGTCGTGGGTGATCAGCAGCACCGCGAGCTGCCGCGAGCGGGCCAGGGCGACGACCAGGTCGAGTACCTGCTTCTGAATCGTGACATCTAGCGCCGTGGTGGGCTCGTCCGCCACCAGTACGTCCGGCTCGCAGGCCAGGGCCATGGCGATCATCACCCTCTGCTGCTGGCCGCCGGAGAGCTGGTGCGGGAAGAAGTCGAAGCGCTCGTCGGGGTCGGGTATCTGTACCTCGGTAAACATGGCGACTACGCGGTCGCGCAGGGCCCGGCCGCGCAGCGGTGTATGCAGCTGCAGTGTTTCGGCCACCTGCCGGCCAACGCTCTTCACCGGATTGAGCGAGGTCATGGCATTCTGGAAGATCATGGCGACACGGCGACCGCGCACGGTCTGCATGCGTGCTTCCGGCAGCGCAAACAGGTCCTGGTCGCCGAGAATGACCTCGCCGCCGGTAATGCGCAGGGCGTCCGGCAAAAGTCGCATGGTGGCCAGTGAGGTCACGGACTTGCCGCTGCCGGATTCCCCCACAAGGGCGAGTATCTCGCCGGCCCTCAGGTCGAAGCTGACCCCGTCGACAATGGCGTCCCCGGTCTCGGCCAGCGTCACGCGCAGGTCGCGGACCCGCAGGCGGACCTCTCCCTTTGCCGCTGTGGTGCTCATGTCCCTACCCGCTGCAGGCTGGTGCGGGGGTCGAAGGCATCCCGCACCAGGTCGGAGAACAGGTTGGCGGCAAGCACGAGCATGAACATGAAGATGAAGGCGCCGGTGAGCGTCCACCAGATCGCCGGCTCCCGCGACAGCTCCGCGCGGGCCCCATTGATCATGTTGCCCCAGCTGCCCATGCTGGGGTCGATACCGACGCCGATGTAGGACAGGACCGCCTCGGCAAGCACGAGGGCGCTGAAGTCCAGTACAAAGGTGATCAGGATGATGTGGACCAGGTTGGGCAGAATGTGGCGCGACAGTATGCGGGTGTGCGAGACGCCGAAGGCGTGCGCTGCCTGCACGTAGTCGAGCTGGCTGATCTTCAGCGTCTCGGCGCGGATCAGTCGGCACAGTGTCGACCAGCTGGTGACCCCGAGAATGAAAGCCAGGGCAACGAATTTGGCGTCCGCCTTTTCCAGGCCGACTTCGAAGGCCTCCGGGTTGAGGTCGATATACACCTGGAAGAGCAGCACCGAGGCGGCAATCAGGAGGATTCCCGGAATGGAGCTCAATGTCGTGTAGAGATACTGCACCACATCGTCCACCCAGCCCTTGAAATAGCCCGCCATGACGCCCAGCGTTACCGCGATCGGCAGCATGATCAGCGTGGCCAGGGTCCCCAGCAGGACGCCGGTGCGGATGCCCTTCAGCGACTGGTACAGCACGTCCGTGCCGCCGAGGTCCGTGCCGAGCACATGGTAGTGTCGGCTCAGGCTCACCATCCACACGCCGGCGCTGAGAATCGCTGCCTGGGTCAGCCAGGACGCCCGCCAGGGTAGCGTGCTCTTTCGCAGCAGCAGCCACTGGGGAGCGATAACGGCGACCGACAGCAGGAGTCCCCAGGCGATGGCGGTGAGGCTGCGAGCAAGAATGTCGCCGGCCTTTTCCTCCGCAGACTCGAGGTGCCGACCGGCGTGCTCCAGTGCCGGATAGTCACGGATGTCGTTGCCCTCGCCGTCTTTCATGTTCTGCTTCTCAAAAGAGCGCAGCGCGAAGGGGGCGGAATAGGTGCGCTCGAAGCGCTCGCCCATGCCGCCGGTCATCAGGTCGAAAACGCTGGTCACGGTGTTGTCGTAGTACGTGGTGCTGCTCTCGCTTCCGGGAGTGGCGGCAAGCGCGCGGCGGAAGTGGATGGAATCGAGCAGGGCCACAGAGACGTAGGCGATGATCACCGTGAAGGCGGCCATGCCAAGGCGCGAGCTGAATACCTGTCGCCAGCGCAGGCGAATCGTCGGGTCGCGGCGCAGGCGCCAGAAAAACACGCACAGGGCAAGCACCAGCAGGAACACCAGCAGGTCGGACCAGAGCAGTACCGGTTTCACGAGTCGACACTCATGACAGGCGCACCCGCGGGTCCGCCCAGGTATAGGAGATATCGGTCAGGATAAGGCCGATGATGTAGAGAATCGAGCCGATAAAGACCATGGAGCGCACAATGGCGAAGTCCTGGGAGTTGATCGCATCGAGCATGTAGCTGCCAAGGCCCGGAATGCCGAAGAAGGACTCGATCAGCAGGCTGCCCATGAACAGCGTCGGCACCAGAACCACAACGCCCGTGAGTATGGGTATCAGCGCGTTCGGCAGAATATGCCGGAACAGGATGCTGAGTTCACTGCAGCCCTTGGCGCGGGCCGTTCGCACATAGTCCTGGTTGGCTTCTTCGAGGAACAGGGTCCGGTACCAGCGCGCTCCCGCGCCGATACCGGCGATCACGCCCACCAGCACCGGCAGCAGGACGAATTTCCAGGCCTGGCCATCGGGGTGGAAACCGGAGATGGGTACCAGCTTCCAGGTCTTTGCCACCAGGTACTGGCCGCCGATGATATAGAACAGGTAGGAAATCGACATCAGCCCCACGAACAGGAAGACCGCGGCGCGGTCGAGGCGGGTGGCGTGGAACATCACCACCAGTAGCGCGACACAGATATTCACGCCGATGCCGATGACAAAGGTCGGCAGGGCCACCGCGAGGCTGGGCCCCATGCGCCGCGCCACGTCCGACGTGATATCGCGACCGCTCTCGGAGCGCCCGAAGTCGAACGCGAACAGGCGCACCGACTTGTTGAAGAAGATGGTGTCGGTCACGGTGTCGAGCCCGCCGGCCCCGGCGTTCAGGAACAGCGGCCTGTCATAGCCGTTCCGGCGCTTCCAGTTCGCGATCGCCTCGGGTGTCACGTATTTCTCGCCGAGCTGCGATACCGCCATGTCGTCGGGGGAATTGACCACGAAAAACAGCACGAAGGTCAGCAGGTTCACGCCGATCAGGATGGGAATCGCGTACAGCAGGCGTCGAATGATGTAGGCCAGCATCGGTGTCTCCGGTTCAGCGCGCGGTGGCGCGCAGGCGTCTGCGGTAGGCCAGCACGCCGGGTGCCAGCATTGCGATGAGGCCCAGGACCGCCGCGTAGAGAGGCCAGGTTATCGGGCGGTTCCAGGCGGCGCGCTTTTCCTCGCGCAGCGCCGTGTCGATACGCACATACTTGAGCGTATTCTTGGAGATACCGTGGCGCTTGTTGTTGTGCACCCACGGGTTGTTCAGGAAGACATCTTTCGGATAGTAGGCGAACAGCCAGGCCGCGTCCTCGCGGTACAGCTCGACCATGCGGGCGACCATCGCATCCCGCTCGGGCCCGGGTGACGCAACGCGCACCTCGCGGAACAGGCGGTCGTACTCCTCGCGCTCGTAGCTGGCGTTGTTGGCGCCATCGCACTCGCAGACCAGGGGGCTTTCCGGTCCATAGAGCAGAAAGAGAAAATTCTCCGGGTCGGGATAGTCCGCCAGCCAGCCGTGGGAGAAGATCTGGGTATTGCCCGTGAGTAGCTTCTCGCGCGTTCTGTTCCAGTCGGCGGGTCGGAACTCCACCTGCACACCGATCTGTTCGAAAGCGCGGTTGATCCAGTTCATGCTGGTGTTGGAGATGGCCTGGGACTGCACATCGATGAAGATGCGCAGGGGTTCTCCAGTCTCCCGGTTGCGCCCGCCGGGGTAGCCGGCCTGTACCAGAAGCTCCCGCGCTTCCTCTATGGAACGACGCTTTGCTTCCCCGTCACGCCAGGTGTGGGTATAGGGATTGATGCCGGCTTCGCCCTCAAGGTGTCCGGGAATGCCGGGTGGAATCGGGCTATGCGCGACGATACCGTTGCCCTTGTAGAAGATGTTCAGGTATTCCTCTACGTCGAACGCTATCTGCAGGGCCCGGCGCAGCTTTTTCTTCTCCTCGCTGTAGCCCCCCACGACCGGGTCGCGCATGTTGAACCCGTAGTAGTAGATGCCCGGTTTGACGTCGGGTGACATGGTGATCGCGTGGTCGGCGAGATCCGGCGACAGCTCCAGCCCGTCCGGACCGACGTTGAAGGCCTGGTCGAACACGCCGTTGGTATTGCCATGGGATTCACCGGACCGGTCGTAGTAGCCCTGGAGAAACTTGGTCCACAGCGGCAGCACCGCCTTTTCCAGGCGGAAAACCGCGCGATCGATCAGGGGCAGGGTCCTGCCGGCGTCCGCCAGCAGGCCCGCCTCGCGGTCCCCCGGCTCGCCCTCGACGGGGTAGGTATCGTGGCGGAAGTTCGGATTCCTCTCCAGCACAATCTCGCTATTGGGATCGTTCTTCACCATCATGAAGGGACCGCTCCCCACTGGCCACCAGTCCAGGGTCAGGTTGTGATCGGCGAATCCCGGGTTGTGGTAGAAGCGATCGGCCTCATGGGGGACAGGTGCGAAGAAGTGCATCGCCAGCCAGTACACGAACTGTGGGTAACGCCCATTGATGGTGATGCTCCAGGTGCGCTCGTCGATGACCCGCAGGCCCGCCATGGAATGCTCGCGCAGATCCAGCCAGCCGTCCTCCCGCGCCATCTCACCCAGGCGGCGGGAGAAATCGGTCATGCCGACGATGTACTGGCCCATAAAGCCGAGCATGGGCGAGCCGGCGCCGGGGTCCGCCAGGCGCTTGATGGCGTAGACGTAGTCCTCGGCGCGCACGGGCCGGGAGCCGTGCTCGGTGAAGTCGCTGATCTGCTGGTAGGCGTCTGCCTCGCCGTCCGTATCGAAGAGGTATACCGGGTTGCCTGCGGCGTCTGTCGCGAAGGCCGGGTGCGGCTGGTAGTGAGCGTCCTCGCGGACACGCAGTGTGTAGCGGGTGTATCGCACCGCGTCGCTGTCAGGCTCGACGGGTTCGCCCTCGGCATTCAGGTGTACAACGGCGGGGAAGTCGACGACGCCCAGGGGTTCCAGGGTGTAGGGCCGCTTGAGAAAGTGGTAGCCCATCGGCGGTTCGTAGATCTGCATGATGAACAGCGACTCGTCCGCAGCGTAGGATATGGCCGGGTCGAGATGCTTGGGCGGCGCCGGCGCCATCACGGAATAATAGGTGGTGCCGCTGTCGCACACCGGTGGGTGGGGGTTGTTCCAGGGGCCGTCGCCACAGGCACCGAGGAGGAGCACCATTACCAACAGGCCAGGCGCGAGGGTGGCGCGGCCCATACGGCCTTCACGCGATGCGATATTCCGCCTGCAGCCCCTGTCGGCAGCCCCTGTCACCCGAGTGAATCGCACCACATGCCGTCCGCGAAAAAAGGCGAATCATAGCACCATCGCGCCGAACCGGGTCCAGTCATCCGAGGTTAAAGCGTTCGCGGAGAAAGTGCGCGATGCCGTCGGCGTCGTGATGGCCTATCACCGCGGTGGCGGCGGCCTTTATGTCCGTCTTGGCATTGTCGGGCGCGTAGGCCTCGTCGGCCAGCTGGAACATGCTCAGGTCGTTGTCGCTGTCGCCGAAGCAGATCACGCGCTCCAGCCCCAGCTCCTGCTTCAGCGTCGTCACGGCGTCGCCCTTGCTGCCCCCGCGGTGGTGTATGTCGACCCAGCACAGATTGCTGTCCTCGATGGCGCTGCCCATGTAGGCGACCAGACCCTGCTCATCGGCGATGCTGTCCACCACCCGGCGGATTGCGGCTTCCGGGCCTATTGCGCTGACGTTGGTGATGTCGGCATCGGCCGGCAGCTGTGACAGGTGCTCCATGGGCAGGGGCCCGTCCCGCCGCAGCATGCGCGCGAGGCGGGTTTCGGCCGCGTTCAGGGTGGGGGGGTGGTAGATGGCGTGACGGTCGCCCGGCTCAAGCGTGAACAGGAAGGGCGCGATGTTCTCGCGGATAAAGCCTTCGAGGACATGCTGGATCTCGGCCTGGGTCAGCAGGAAACGATGGCTGTAGCCCTGCTGGTCCGGGTTCCAGATGACCACACCGTTCTTGAAGATCTGCGGCAGCGTGAACCCGTGTCCGTCGAGCAGGTCGCGGGCTCCGTGCAGGGTGCGTCCGGTGGCCACGGTATAGGCAACGCCGCGTTCGCGCAGCAGTCCCAGCGTCTCCCGGGTGAAGTGAGTAATGGCCGAGGACCTGTCGAGCAGTGTCCCGTCGAGATCGAAAACAATTAGTTCCATGCAGCGTCCAGTCGGTGGCGGCGCCCGCAGCTGCCGACGCCATCGTCATTCTGTCCGTATTTTACGTGAGCGCGACGGATGCGTCTTTCGTGAAATTGAAAAGTATTGGTATTATCTATCGTCATTTCCGATGACAGTATCCGGACGGAATCCCGCCATGAGTCGCCAGCCGACCCTGAAGCAACTGCGCTACCTGATCTCGCTGGCCGAGCACGGGCACTTCGGCCATGCGGCTCGGGCCTGCCATGTGTCCCAGTCCACGCTCAGTGCGGGCATTCTCGAGCTGGAGGACGTGCTCGGGGCGCCGCTGGTGGAGCGTAACAACCGGCGCGTGATACTGACACTGCTGGGCGAGGAAGTGGTGCAGCGCGGCAAGGGCGTCATGCTCTCGGTGGAGGATATCGTGGCCTGCTGCCGCGCCGCGGCGGAGCCCTTCAACGGCGCCATGCGCATCGGTGTCATACCGACCATCGCGCCTTTCATTCTGCCCGGTCTTCTGAAACGGCTGCGGGACGATCACCCGGAGTTCCGCCTGTTCATCCGCGAGGATCTGAGCGAGAACCTGGCCGAGGCGCTGAGCCGGGGGGAGCTGGATGTACTGCTGCTGGCACTGCCGTTTCCCGTACAGGGCGTGGATGAGTTCGCCCTGTTCGAGGACGAGTTCCTGCTCGCCTGCCCGAAGGGGCACCCGCTGGCCGCGCTCAGGCAGCTGACCACGGAGGACCTCAAGGGGGCCGATCTACTGTTGCTGGAAGATGGTCACTGCCTGCGTGAGCACGCGCTGGAGGCCTGCAAGTTGCGGGATTCGGATGTCAGCGTGCCCTACCAGGCGACCAGTCTGAACACGATCGTGCAGATGGTGGCCAATGGCATCGGTGTCACACTGCTGCCGAAAATGGCGCTGGATGCCAATGTGCTGCTGGGTACCGAGGTGCAGGTCAAGCCCTTCTCTGAACAGGGCATTACGCGCACCGTGGGCCTGATGTGGCGGCGCAACACGCCGCGGCAGGCAGAGTTCCGACAGCTCGGTGCGTTTATCCGGGAGGCGGGGCGCGACGCGGCCTGAGCGCCGCGCCGCCACGGCGGGTCACGAACGAGCTGTTTTCGCGCGCCGCGTGCCGCGATGGGGCGTCCGTGGCAGGCCGTTGTGCTGGGTGGTAAAGGGCTGGCCGCCCGGGGGTACCCGCGGATGCCGTTTTGCCGGCTGGCGCGGTGGCACCAGG
>JAWLGG010000092.1:0-8513 GCA_041685155.1 Chromatocurvus sp. | reverse complement strand
CAGGAGTACCTGCAGGCGCGGGGCCTGCCTCTGCCCGCGTACGAGCTGCTGGATGTCAGCGGCAGTGATCACGATCAGGAATTTCGCGTGTGCTGCAGCCTGGTCAAACCGAGGTCCGTCGCCGAGGGCACGGGGCGCAGCATACGCCGCGCCGAGCAGGCGGCCGCGAAAACCGCGCTGGGGATGCTCAATCGTGGCTGACCCCGTGGTTCATCGCTGTGGCCACGTCGCGATTATCGGCCGGCCCAACACCGGCAAGTCGACCCTGCTCAATTACCTGGTGGGCCAGAAGCTCAGCATCACCTCGCGCAAGCCGCAGACCACCCGGCACCAGATACTCGGCATCAAGACCGGCGACGACTACCAGATACTGTTTGTCGATACGCCGGGGATGCACGTGGATGCGCCACGCGCGATCAACCGGATGATGAACCGCGCGGCGAGCTCCTCGCTGGTGGATGTCGATGTGGTTCTCATGGTGGTGGACCGGACCGCCTGGACAGAAAATGACGAGCGCGTGCTCAGCCACCTGGTCAACTGCGAGGCCCCTGTTATCCTGGTGGTGAACAAGGTCGACCTGGTGCGCGACAAGACCGAGTTACTGCCCTACCTGGAAACCCTGGAGAAAAAAGCCGACTTTGCCGCCATTGTGCCGCTGTCGGCCCTGCGCAAGCAGAATATGGATGCGCTCGAGCGGGAGATCGTGGCGCGTCTTCCGCAGCGGGACGCCCTGTTCCCGGAAGACCAGATTACCGACAAGAGTATGCGTTTTCTCGCCGCAGAGATTGTGCGTGAGAAAATCATGCGCCAGCTCGGGGATGAGCTGCCCTACGCCACGGCAGTGGAGGTGGAGGAATTTGTCGAGGACAAGGGGATTCTGCATATTTCCGCGCTGATCCTCGTGGAGCGGCGTGGACAGAAGCTGATTCTGATTGGCGAGGGTGGCGGCCGGCTGCGCTCCATCGGCAGCGAGGCACGCCGCGACATGGAAAAGCTGTTCGACAGCAAGGTCATGCTGCGCCTGTGGGTCAAGATCAAGTCCGGCTGGTCAGATGACGATCGCGCCCTGAAGAGCCTGGGCTACGACGATCGCGGCTAGCGCCCGCGCCCCGGTACACTGAATGCGTATCACCCTGCAGCCGGCCTACCTCCTTCACCGGCGACCCTACCGCGACAGCAGCCAGCTGCTGGAAGTGCTGACTGCGGAGCACGGCCGCCTCGGCCTGGTGGCGCGCGGCGTGCGGCGCAGGTCCCGCGGCGGCTCCAGCGGCTCGCTACTGCAGCCCTTTGCGCCCCTGCTGCTGTCGTTTTCCGGCAGCGGCGAGCTGAAAACCCTGACCGGCATCGAGGCCGGCGGGGGCATCGCGCCGCTGCGCGGGGACGCCCTGCTCAGCGGCTTCTACCTCAACGAACTGTCGGTTCGGCTGCTGCACCGCGACGATCCACATCCCGAAATATTTGCGGCCTACGCGGTGGCACTGGCCGCTCTCGCCGATGGCGGTGCGATAGAGGAGGCCCTGCGCGCCTTCGAATTCAGCCTGCTCGAGGCACTGGGTTACCGGGTCGAGCTGGCGCTGGACGCCGGCGCGGGCGGCGCCATCGCGTATGACGGCTACTATACTTTCCGTCCGGGGCTCGGACTGGTTGCGCAGTCGCCCCGCGCGGTGGCGGACACCGCCAGAAGCCTGTATAGCGGAGCGGATCTGCTGGCGGTGTCCCGGGGGGATTACCGCGGAACGGCGGGGCAGGCTGCCAAGCGGCTGGCACGTGCGGCGCTGGCCGAGCTGCTTGGCGGGCGTCCGCTGCGCAGCCGGGAACTGTTCCGACAGCACCGCCAGCGCGCGCGCGACAGTTAATGGACCCGGGTCAGCCCGGGGCCACGGGCCCCTGCGCAGTTGCCGCCACAGGCGTTATACTGCCCGGCGCCATCCGTAGTGAAGGTCTTACCCATGCCCACATATCCCACCATAGAGACCTGCATCGGGCAGACACCGCTGGTCCGTCTCCAGCGGCTGCCGGGCGCAACCAGCAACACACTGCTGGCCAAGCTGGAGGGCAACAATCCGGCGGGGTCGGTCAAGGACCGGCCGGCACTGAGCATGATTGCCGAGGCGGAGGCGCGCGGTGAGATAAGCCCCGGCGATACGCTGATCGAGGCCACCAGTGGCAACACCGGTATCGCGCTGGCGATGGCCGCGGCGATCCGCGGCTACCGGTTGGTGCTGATCATGCCCGAGAGCGCAAGCAGTGAGCGCAAGCAGGCCATGCAGGCCTACGGTGCCGAACTGATCGAGGTGTCCGCGGCGGACGGGATGGAGGGGGCCCGCGACCTGGCCGACAGCATGGCCAGCGAGGGTCGTGGACGGGTGCTGGACCAGTTCGCCAATCCGGACAACCCGATGGCGCACTATCGCGGCACCGGGCCAGAATTGTGGCAGCAGACCGCGGGCGAGATTACGCATCTTGTCACGTCGATGGGCACCACGGGTACCGCCATGGGCTGTTCGGCGTATCTCAAGGAGGTGAATCCCGCGATACAGATAATTGGCCTGCAGCCGGCGGACGGCGCGAGCATCCCTGGCATCCGGCGCTGGCCCGAGGCCTACCTGCCGAAAATCTTCGAGGCGGCGCGGGTGGACCGCGTGATGGATATCTCACAGGAGGAGTCCGAGGCGGCCATGCGCCGGCTCGCCGCCGAGGAGGGTATTTTCTGCGGCGTGTCCGCCGGCGGCTCGGTTGCCGGCGCCCTGCGTCTGTCGCAGGAGGTGGAGAACGCGACCATCGTATCCATTATCTGCGACCGCGGCGATCGCTATCTGTCCACCGGCGTGTTCGCACCGCGCGACTGAGCGATACAGGCGATGGTTCAGGTCCGGGATCAATATTATGTCAGTGGCGACGGCCAGGTCGACCTGAGCGGCTGGCTGGCGCACATGCCGCTCACCCTGGAGGCGGCGGATCGCGAACGCGTCGCCGACGCGGCGCAGATGGCCAGCGAGGCGCGGGACCGTCCGGGTGTCGACGCCAGTGACTGGAGCGCACATTCCGACTGTCTGCTTGCCGGTGTCGAAACCGCGCAGATACTCGCCGAGCTGCAGGTCAGCGTCGATTGCATCCTCGCCGGCCTGCTGTATCGCGCGGTGCGCGAGGGTCGACTGGAGATCGACGCCGTCAGCAAGCGCTTCGGCCCCGGCACCGGCAAGCTGCTGGAGGGCGTGCTGCGCATGGCCGCCATCAGCGACCTGCGCAACACCGGCGACATCCGCGTACTGGGACAGGCGGATGCCCAGCGAGAGAATATCCGCAAGATGCTCGTGGCTATTGTCGACGATGTCCGGGTTGCCCTGATCAAGCTCGCCGAGCGCACATGCGCCATTCGCGCGGTGAAAAACGATGCCGAGCGTCGCGAGTCCATCGCACGGGAGGTGTTTGACGTCTACGCGCCGCTGGCCCACAGGCTGGGTATCGGCCACCTGAAGTGGGAGCTGGAGGACCTGTCCTTCCGCTATCTGCACCCGGAGGCCTATGGCAAGATCGCGCGCCTGCTCGACGGCAAGCGCCGCGAGCGTGACCGCTTCATCCAGGGGGTGTCTTCGCAGCTGGATGTGGTACTGCGCAATGCGGATATCGACTTCGAGCTGAACGGGCGCGCCAAGCATATCTACAGTATCTGGCGTAAGATGCAGCGCAAGGGCATCGGATTTTCCCAGGTGTACGACATCCGTGCCGTGCGCATCCTGGTGGGAGACGTCAAGGACTGCTACGCCACCCTCGGTCTCGTGCACGGTCTCTGGCGCAACATCCCCAACGAATTCGACGACTACATCGCCAACCCCAAGGAGAACGGCTACCGCTCCCTGCACACCGCGGTTATCGGTCCGGAGGGCAAGATTCTCGAGGTGCAGATACGCACCCGGAACATGCACGAGGAGGCGGAGCTCGGCGTCTGTGCACACTGGCGCTACAAGGGTTCTGACCGCGAGGCGCGCCTCGGCAGCACCTACGAGGAGAAGATCGCCTGGCTGCGCCAGGTGCTGGACTGGCACGATGAAACCGGCGATGCCGGCAGCGTTGCCGAGCAGCTCAGCTTCAATATCGCCCAGGACCGTGTGTACGTGTTCACGCCGTCGGGAGACGTGGTGAATCTTGCCAGCGGCGCGACGCCCCTGGATTTCGCCTACCACGTGCACACCGAGGTCGGTCACTGCTGTCGCGGCGCGAAGGTCAATGGCCAGATCGTGCCCCTGACCTACGAACTCAAGACCGGTGAGCGGGTGGAGATACTCACGGCAAAGCAGGGCCAGCCCAGGCGCGACTGGCTTCAGACGGCGCTGGGTTATCTTAAGACCAGCCGCGCCCGCGCCAAGGTGCAGCAGTGGTTCAAGAGCCAGGCGAGGGAGGAGAACATCGACGCCGGGCGGCACCTGCTGGAACGGGAGTTCCGGCGCATGGCGCTGACCAGCGTCGACTACAAGCGTATCGCCGCCCGGGTGCAGCTGTCCACGGTGGAGGACATGTACGCCGCCGTCGGCGCCGGCGACCTGTCCTCGTCGCAGGTGCTCAAGGCCGCCGAGAGCCTGATCGGCGACAGGCCACAGCCCCAGCTGCGGGTGGCGCACGGAACGGGTCGCCGCCGCGGCCATGTCGATGTGCAGGGCGTGGGTAACCTGCTCACGCACATGGCGGGCTGCTGCAAGCCCCTTCCCGGCGATAACATCGTGGGCTTTATCACCCAGGGCCGCGGCGTCAGCGTGCATCGCGCTGACTGTCGGCGGGTGGTGCAGTACCAGGACAGCGCGCCGGAGCGGATTATCCAGGTGGAATGGGGGTCCGATCCGGACGAGAAGTTCGAGGTCGATATCGCCATCGAGGCCTATGACCGTCAGGGGCTGCTGCGCGACGTCACGGAGATGTTCGCCAACGCGCGTATTAATGTCCTGGCCATCAATACGCAGTCCATCCGCCAGTCACACTCGGCGACCATGCGCCTGACGGTCGAGATCATGGACCTCGAGTCACTCGCCAAGCTGCTGGAGCGACTCAATCGCCTGAAAAACGTGATATCCGCCAAGCGGATCAACAGCTGAGGGAAGCCCGTGAGCGAGACCCCCTATACCCTGAACGATCTGTTGCGCATCATGCAGCGCCTGCGCGACCCGGACGGCGGCTGCCCCTGGGACCTGAAGCAGGACTTCCAGAGCATCGTGCCCTCCACGATCGAGGAGTGTTACGAGCTGGCGGAGGCGATCGAGCAGGAGGATTACCCGCACGTCGCCGAGGAACTGGGTGACGTGCTGTTTCAGGTGATTTTCTACGCCCAGCTCGGCAGCGAGCAGGGCCTGTTCGACTTTCACGCCATCGTGCATACCCTGGCGGACAAGCTGGTGCGGCGCCATCCCCATGTGTTCGTGCCCGGGGACCTGGAGCAGCGGGTGGCCCCCGGGGCCATGGACGAGGCGGACGTCAAGGCCCAGTGGGAGTCGATCAAGCGCGAGGAACGCCGCTCCCGCGACCAGCACCACGCGCTGGCGGACGTACCGGTGGCGCTGCCCGCCCTGCAGCGCGCGCAGAAACTGCAGAAGCGGGCCGCCCACGCGGGCTTTGACTGGCAGGACTGTGGCGGCGTCCTGGACAAGCTGGAGGAGGAGATCGCCGAGCTGCGTGCGGCGATGCAGGGCGGCGACGCCGGGGCGATCGAGGATGAAATGGGTGACGTGCTGTTCACCTGCGTCAACCTGTCGCGCTGGCTGAAGCTCGATGCGGAGCGTGCCCTGCGGCGGGCGTCGGGCAAGTTCGAGCAGCGCTTCCGGCGTGTCGAGGCGATAGCGCGGGCGCGCAGCAGCTCGCTGGACTCGATGGACCCGGTGGCTCTCGACGCGCTCTGGCAGGCCGCAAAAGCCGGCGCCTGAGGCCCCGGCCGGGCTCTTGTACTCGTTCCGTGGCCTGTGTAAGGTTGCGCTTCTTCTGATCGGGGTCGGCGTTGCCACCTGCGCCGCATATAACAGTCACTGTCAAGGAACAGCTGCATGCGTTTAATTCTTCTGGGCGCCCCGGGTGCCGGAAAAGGCACTCAGGCCCAGTTTATTACCGAGCACCTGAACATCCCGCAGATCTCGACTGGCGACATGCTGCGCGCCGCGGTCAAGGCGCAATCGGAGCTGGGCAGGCGCGCCAAGCAAGTCATGGACGCCGGCGGACTGGTCTCCGACGACATCATCATCGGCCTCGTGGCGGAGCGCATTCAGGAGCCTGACTGCGCCGACGGCTTCCTTTTCGATGGCTTTCCGCGGACGATCCCCCAGGCGCAGGCCCTGTTGGACTCCGGTGTGTTGATCGACCACGTGGTCGAGATCGCCGTGGACGACGAGGAAATCGTCGGCCGCATGGCCGGTCGTCGCGTGCACCCTGCCTCAGGACGTATCTATCACACGGAGCACAATCCGCCGCAGGTTGAGGGCATCGATGATGTCACCGGCGAGCCGCTGGTCGCCCGTGACGATGATCGCGAAGAAGTGGTGCGCAAGCGCCTCGCGGTCTATCATGAGCAGACCGCTCCGCTGGTGGGGTTCTACCAGTCGCTCACGGACGATGCCGCGCCCCAATACCACCGCATCTTGGGTGTCGGTGACGTCGAGGAAATCCGCGACCGCGTGTTTGCAGCACTGGGCGTTTAGAACTTACCGCATGGCCCACTGGCCCGTCCACAGGGCGTTTACATTGCTCAGCTGCTCGTCCGGCAGCTCCAGCCGCAGCGCCGCGCTATCAAGGGTTGCCAGCCAGCCGCGTACGCTTCTTTCGCCACGATCCAGATAGAGTGACAGCCCCGCCAGTGCCGCGCGGCGCAGTGCGAGGCACAGGTAGTAGTCGCGCCCACCACTGTGCAGAAAAATTGCGTCCCGATGCCTCCCTCGCGGGGCCTGCAGCGCCGCCAGCAATTGCGCATACACCACCGCCGGCAACCCGGGCATATCACAGGGCGTTACCAGGAGCAGCGGCGTCACGACCCGGTCGCGCGCTGCCTCCAGGCCCGCGAGGGGCCCCTGGTAGCCAGCTCGGTCATCGCTAATCACCCGGTCGGCCACGCGGCGGTAGTCATCGGTGTGGCGGTTGCAGCTGATGATCAGCTCGCGCGCCAGCGGGCGCAGGCTGGCCGCCGCGTAAGTCACCAGAGGCTTTCCCCGCCAGGCAACCAGACCCTTGTCGCGCCCATGCATGCGCCTGCCGGCCCCGCCCGCGAGGACGAGTCCGGTGGTTTCGCCACGCCACGGCGCCGCGCTGATGTCGTTGGCTGGGTGCATGGCGCTGATTGTGGGATACTTTCGGGTTTTACGCACATGAATCATCCGGGTGAAAACGTGATGTCTGACGACGGTATGGCCGGTGGGCGACTGCTCGGCATTGAAACGGCGACCGACGCCTGCTCGGTTGCCCTGAGCCTTGCGGGCCGGGTCGATCAGCGGCACACGTGTGAGCCGCGACAGCACAGTCGCAGGCTGTTTCCGATGCTGGCCGACCTGCTGGGCGATCGCACGCCTGTGTCCCTGGCACTGGACGCCATTGTCTATGGCTGTGGTCCCGGTTCAGTCACCGGCCTGCGCATCGCCGCCAGTGCGGCGCAGGGACTGGCCTTCAGCCTCGATCTGCCGGTGGTCCCCGTGTCCACGCTGGCCTGCCAGGCGGCAACCGCCTTGCGTGAGGGCCGGGTACCGCCCGGCAGTGCGATCCTCAGCGCGCTGGACGCGAATATCGGCCAGGTCTACTGGGCGGTGTATCGCGACGCCGCCGAGGGCCTGGTCGAGCTCATGGCGCCCGCGGTCTGTACGCCACAGGCGCTGCCGGTCGATGCCATCCTGGCGCAGCTGCCGGCGGCGGCTCTCTATCACGTGGGGTCGGGCGCGGCGCTCATGTCCGGGCTGCCAGAACTGCCGGCGGCGGGTCGCTATGCCGATGTGCTGCCCCAGGCGCAGGACCTGCTGCCGCTGGCCCGTGCTGCTCTGGCGGCGGGCGTGATGCAGCGCGCTGACGAGGTTTCGCCGGTGTATGTGCAGGACGCAACGCAGTGGAAAAAGCTGGCTGAGCAGGGGCCGCGCGCGTGATCGACTGGTGGCAGGCGGCCCTGCTGGCGCTGCTGCAGGGGCTGACTGAGTTCCTGCCGATATCCAGCTCCGCGCACCTGGTCATTCCCTCCCTGATCCTGGGCTGGCAGGACCAGGGCCTGGCGTTTGATGTCGCGGTCCACGTCGGCACCCTGAGCGCCGTAATCGCGTACTTTCGTCGCGACCTCGTCGCCCTCGCCGTGTCGCTGCTGTCGGGCGCGCGCGAGCGCCGGGCCAACGAGGGCTGTCGCCAGGTGCTGTTTCTCGGTGTGGCCACTGTGCCGGTCATCATGACCGGCTTCCTGCTCAACGACGTGATCGAGCAGCATCTGCGCACGCTCCCGGTGATTGCCGCGACAACGCTGGTTTTCGGGCTGGCGCTGGGTCTTGCCGACCGCGTGGCCCGGCGCGGTGCTG